>JBMFPP010000041.1:0-11485 GCA_049969055.1 Armatimonadota bacterium
TGACGAGGCCAAGCGCGGCCCTCAGTATCAGCGTGACGTCCAGCACGGTTATCTTTCCGTCCCCGTTGACATCTCCAGCTCTCAAATCGCGCTCGGTAGGTTTGTCTATGTTCACTGCGATGCGAAGCGCTTTGGTTGCATCGTTGACCCGCACGAGTCCATCGCCGGTGAGGTCGCCTTTAACCACTGCGGGACCACTGCCTTCCACGTCGAGGGTGCCGTTTATGAGGGTTGCCTGTGTGACGTCGTTTCCGGATTCATCGCTTAGGATAACCTCGCGGATCTCTACGAGATAGCTGGCCTTTGTCGAAATGTCAGACGGTACGCGGACGGAAACCGTGGCAATTTGACCCGGGCCGTTTACTGCTTGCGTTGCGGCTATGGCTACTCTTACCTCGCCGGGAGTGTTTGTGTTCACCGCCCAAATGGCCGATGCTGGGAATATGCCGCCGACCTTAAATCCACTTTCCACTCCGGTTGGGAGTGATGAGAGCCCCTCCGGCGAGACTGGGGTAAATTTAAGGAGGAATTCTATGCCGTTGAAAGCGGTGTTCTGCTTGCCAGCCCAAACGGAGATATCCACGGTTTCTCCGGCTTTGGCTGTTGAAGATGCTACGTAGATGGTGTTTGCCGGCAGCGGAGGCGTTTGCTGGGCACTGCTTATGCTCGCCGCGGCGAAGCCCACCAACAATGCCGATAAAACCGCAAGAAATCTTTTCATCAGCAAGGTGACTCCTTGTGGGAAATGGAAACGCATAAAGCGCGAGACGACCGAGGGGGCCTCGGTACGTCCGATTAGTTTGGCAAAGAAAACGTTCGCCGCAGATGCCTGCTTTCCTTTTTGTGCTTTCTCAGAAGAGGAGTGACGAAGGGGGATAGACAATGAGTTTGGAAGAAACTGTGAAGAGCTCTGAGTATATATACCGCGGCAGGGTGGTAAACCTCAGGGTGGACAAGGTTGAGACAGCCAACGGCAGGGAAACCACTCGAGAAGTGGTGGAGCACCGCGGGGCTGTGGCTGTGGTGCCGCTGTTGCCCGGCAACCGCGTGGTTATGATACATCAGTTCCGCCTGCCGGCGGGGAGGGTTTTGCTGGAGATACCGGCCGGAACTCTTGATCCGGGAGAAGATCCGGCTGTGTGTGCCTCGCGGGAGCTGGTGGAGGAAACCGGCTATTCGGCAGGGAGGCTTAGGCATCTGTTTTCGTCGTTTTTGGCGCCGGGATACTCCAGTGAACTGCTTCACATGTTTGTGGCCGAGGATCTAACGGAATGCGCTGGGAGGCCTGATCCGGACGAGGTTTTGAAGCTGGAGATAGTTCCGCTGAGCGAGGCCGTGGACCGAATTCTGAAAGGGGAGATATGCGACGCCAAAACCATCTGCGGCATTTTGATGGTTGCCAGAACGCTTGGGTTATAGGGCCGTTTAGGCTTGCAATGCGGGCGCTACTGCTGGCCGCTGTCCTTGTGGTTGGACTCTGCGGCTGTGGTCTGCTGGATCCGGTGCGGATGGCAGAGCAGGCAGTGGCCGACTATGCTCGGAAGGTCATAGGTCCTGCAGACAGCTATCGGGTACATATAGATAGGCGCGGAACCAGGCTTAGGCAGGGCAGAATCAGCCGTTTGGTTGTGGAGGGGGTTCGTGTGCGCTCGAATGCGGGCTTGGTGGTGAACAGGGCAGAGGCCGAGTTGTACGACGTTCAGGTGGATGTAAAGTCGAGGAGCGTGGTTTCAGTTGGCCGGAGCTTGGTGGTGGGTGAAGTGCTGGAGGACGATGCCAACGCTTACGTAGCGCAGCGGCAGGACGTTCTTCGCAGGGCCAGGTTTGAGTTTCTGGAGGGCCGAATGGCAGTAACCGTTGAGCCTCAGGTTGCGGGGCTGGCGGTTCCAGTTCGCATCGAGGGTCAGCCGAGGTTGGGAGAGGGGGGTGAAATACTGTTCGAGGCCGATATGCTTCGCGTTGCACGGCTGAATGTGCCGCGCTTTCTGGTTCGTCTGATCGAGCGCAGAATCAATCCCGTGTTTCGTGTGGATGAGCTTGGGCTTCCTCTGGTTTTGGAGGATGTGCGTGTTGAGCAGGGAAAGATGATAGCTTCCGGCCGATTGGATGTTGGGAAACTACCTGTGGAGTAAAAAGGGCCGGGGATTTCTCCCCGGCCCTTGGTTTTTGTATCAGAAACCTTTTTCTGCCATGAAGCGGATCAGCTCCGCGGTTCGGCAAGAGTACCCCCATTCGTTGTCGTACCAGCTCATGACTTTGGCGAAGTTGCTGCCAAGGGTCATGGTAGATGGTCCATCAATGATTGACGAGTGGGGGTTGCCCTTGAAGTCGGAAGAAACTAGTTCTTCCTCGCAGAATTGGAGAATTCCCTTGAGTTTTCCGTTGGCCGCCTCTTTGAAAGCTTCGTTAATGGCGTTTTTATCCGCAGGCTTCTCTAAATTCACCACTAGGTCAACGATCGAAACGGTGGCAGTGGGGACTCGGAGAGCGATGCCGTGCATTTTGCCCTCCAGCTCAGGAATGACCAAGTGGATAGCTTTCGCGGCACCGGTGGTGGTGGGGATAATGTTCATAGCGGCGGCGCGGGCGCGGCGCAGATCTTTATGTGCTTGGTCTGCTACTCGCTGGTCGTTTGTGTAGGAATGTACGGTGGTCATGAAGCCGTTGACGATGCCGAAGTTATCTTGGAGGACCTTAGCCATAGGAGCCAGGCAGTTTGTGGTGCAGGAAGCGTTGGAAACAATGTTGTGAGCCTTTGGATCGTATTTGTCCTCGTTAACACCGAGCACAACGGTGATGTCTTCGTTCTTGGCTGGGGCCGAAATGATAACTTTTTTCGCACCGCCTTCGATATGGGCTTTTGCCTTGGTGGCGTCTGTGAAAGCCCCGGTGGACTCCAAAACTATGTCAACACCTAAGTCTTTCCACGGGATGTTCGCAGGGTCTTTTTCTGCGAAAACCTTGATTTCTTTGCCGTTTACGACAATAGCGTTGTCCTTGGCCTCCACCGGGCCGTCGAAGATGCCGTAGCAGGTGTCATATTTAAAGAGATGCGCGTTGGTTTTGGCATCGACCAGATCGTTGATTGCTACGACGTCAATGTCGTCAGAATAGCGTTCGGTGATAACCCGAAAAGTGATTCTTCCAATCCTTCCAAACCCGTTAATACCGACTCGAACCGCCATGTTGTTTCCTCCGCTCACAAAAGATCCGTTTTTGTTCAGGGCCACTATGCAAGGCCGGCTTCTAGAAAGCATGTAATGACCAAATGATCGGCCCGTAGCCCATTAATTCTAACCTTAGACGGTTGGCCGTGTCAACTTCTGCGCAGAACCGGCGGTTTCTGCGGCAGTTTTGGGCGTTGGATGGGAAAGATTTTTGCTTCTACATCCACGCAGTGGACCGCCCCTGTTGAATGGCTCTCGGGAACAAGATGTTGTTTTCCAAATGTATGTGTCTGTGCAGGTTTTCCTCTAATGCTTGAAGACTTTGGTACAGGTTGTGGAAGGACGGGCAGGCGTCATCCGGAAGCGAGTAATTTCCGGTTATTTGGCGCATGGAGGTGAGCGCATTTGCCGCGCTGAGATGTTCCTGTTCCATGACGCTGATGGGGGCTTCTATTGGAAAGCCCATTACTTCGGGGGAGGCGGACGCTTCTCTGGTTCGGATCATAGGGAAAAGCACCTGTTCTTCTTTGAGCATGTGCGATTCAAGCTCGGTTTGTAAACTTTCGTAGGTGTCCCTCAGCGGCAGGAGAGTGCGGCCGTGCTTCTCTTCATGGGCCTCTAAAACGCGCACGAAAAGGTCCGATAAGCGCGGCAGTTCAGATTTGAGGAATGTATGATAGACGGCTTCGATATGGTCAGCCAATTCGGTAAGCGTGGCTTGGGTCCAATCTCTTTCCTGGGCTGGTTCGAAGGTGGAAGCGGATTCCACTGCTTGGGCTATCTCTTCGAGCGTGGCACCTTTTTCACGGACGGCCTCGGCGACGGAGCGCTGTCCTCCGCAGCAATAGTCTATACCCAGCTTCTCGAAAACCTGCAAGGAAGCCGGGCACTTTATGGCAACTTCGGCAACGGTAGGGTTTTTCTCCAAAAGCTCTCTTATCATCTGTACCCTCCACCTAGATGGATGTGTTTGCTTTGCTAAGATTGTAGGGGTGCGTGCATGAGTAGTTAAATGATTGGAATCATATAATGTATCGTCAGAGGAGAAAGTTATCGGGGTTCACAAGAAGCGATAAACAAGCGGCAATGTTGAACGTCGAAGCCTTTTCCGGATCTAGCTGGTGGCGCTCATGAAATTCCTTCGAACGCTTTGGCTGTTTCTTTCTCGAGCTTATCCAGTGCCTCATAGAAAGCGGCCAGGGCCGATGGAAACGGCGCCAGAGCGCGTTCCAGCACTCCGTGAACGGCGGCCAGAAGCACTCCGTAGTTTGTCATCGGTACGCCGGCTTCTTGGGCGCGCTTGAGGCGCGAAGCCATCTCGCGTTGATTTATCATACAGGCTCCGCAGTGCACGATCAATTTGTACTCGTTTAAGTTTGATGGAAAGTCGTGCCCGGAGCACCAATCGAAGCGCAGTTCTCCGCCGACGAGCTGTCTCAACCAGCGTGGGATTTGAACCTGGCCGATATCATCCGGCTGGCGGTGGTGGGTGCAGGCTTCGGCTATAAGCACTCGGTCGCCGGGCTGCAGGAGTTCCAGCATGGCGGCTCCCGCGGCCATTTCTGTTAGCACGCCTTTGTGTCGTGCCATAAGGATGGAGAAGGTGGTGAACATACACTCCTTTGGGGTGTCGGCGGCTGCTTTCAGAATGGCCTGGGAGTCTGTGATCACCAGTTTAGGGCGCTGATTCAGCATCTCGAGGGCGGCGGCGAGCTCGCGCTCCTTCACAACCAAGGCGCAGGCATCGTGGTCGAGCACGTCGCGGAGGGTCATAACCTGGGGTAGGATCAGGCGGCCTTTCGGAGCAGCTTTGTCGATGGGGACAACGAGCACCACAATATCCCCGCTGTTTATGAGGTCCCCAACGATGGGATACTCCGGCGGTGCGCCGGCCTGCTTTGCCAAAAGCTCTCGGAGCTCCGCAATTCCTTTGCCGGTTGCCGCGCTCACTGATATCCAGGCGTATCCGTGTTTTTCGGCCCAGGCCTGCACCCTGCTGGAGATATCCTGCAGGTCGCTTTTGTTTGCCGCAACAACTGCGCCTATGTTGATTTTGTCCAGACGCTGGGCCAAGGCTTCCTCTTCGGGACCTATGCCGCGAGTGGAATCCACCACTATTAGGGCCAGATCTGTTCTTTCGAGCACCTGCAGGGTTCTCTGCACCCGCAGTTTGCCGAGCTCTCCGACGTCGTCCAAGCCGGCCGTGTCTATGAGGACAACCGGACCGATCGGTAGTATCTCCATGGGGCGGAACACGGGGTCGGTGGTGGTTCCCGGCACGTCCGAGACTATAGCGGCCTGCTGGTTGGATAGGGCGTTTATCAGGCTGGATTTCCCGCTGTTGCGCCTTCCGAACAGCGCTATGTGCAAGCGCCTACTGCGCGGAGTCTCGTTGAGACTGCTCACGGGTTGTTTGCCTCCTCCGAGCTTTTCAGGGGTCTCGACATTCGAAGCCTCCTGAGCTTCCCAGCGCCGGGTATGCCGGGCTTGGTCATGGCTTCTGTTGAGAGGGCGGCCTGCAGAGCTTCCGGCGGCATTAAGCCGAGCCGCAGGACCACGGCTTGGACCGTTTCGCCGGTTTTTGCGGCTTCCACAGCCACTTCTGTGGCTTTTTCGTAGCCGATGTGGGGCACAAGGGCGGTTGCTACCGCTGTACTGCGGTTCAACAGCTCGCGGCATCTTTCCACGTTGGCTTCGATTCCGGTGATGCACTTTTCTCTTAGGACAGCGGCAGAGGATGCCAACAGTTCAAGAGACTGCAGAAGGTTGTGGGCTATAAGCGGTAAGAAAGCGTTCAGTTCCAGCTGTCCGGATTGGGCGGCAAGCGTGATGGCGGTATCGTTTGCGATAATTTGGTATGCAGCCTGCGTAACAGCTTCCGTGATAACGGGATTCACTTTGCCGGGCATTATGGATGAGCCGGCCTGCAGTTCCGGCAGGCGGATTTCACCTATGCCTGCGCGCGGTCCGGACGAGAGCAGGCGGAGGTCGTCGGAGATTTTGACGAGATTCACGGCGGCGGCTTTTACAAATCCCGATACTTCAACGAACACATCGGCGTTCTGCGTGACGTCCATGCAGTTTTCGGCTCTGGCCAGATTCAAGCCGGTGATATCGCGCAGGGTGTCTACCACTGTGTAGATGTACCTCGGGTCCGCACCCAATCCGGTGCCGACAGCCGTGCCGCCCAAGTTCACTTGGCGGAGGCGTTCCTTGGCTTTGTACAGGCGCCACCAATCTCTGGCGACCGCCTGAGCCCACGCGGCAAACTCCTGCCCAAGGGTTATGGGAACCGCATCCTGCATTTCGGTGCGGCCCACCTTCAGAACGCCTGCGAATTGAGCTTCTTTTTCTTGGAGGGCTCCCTGGAGGCGGGACTCCGCTTCGATAGCCGGCTGAAGCAGTCTCAGTGCCGCGATTCGGAGGGCTGTTGGGTACACGTCGTTGGTGGATTGACCCAGGTTGACATGATCGTTCGGGTGGATGTATTGGTAAGAGCCCTTGGGTTTACCAAGGATTTCGAGGGCGCGGTTTGCTATCACTTCGTTTACATTCATGTTGGTGGATGTACCGGCGCCGCCTTGAAGCGCATCCACGGGGAACTGATCCGCAAGCGCGCCGGATGCTACCTCAGCGGCGGCTTGGACAATCGCGTTGCCTACATCCTTTGGGAGAGCGCCGAGCTTGATGTGAGTAAGGGCGCATGCCTGCTTTACCACAGCCAGTGCTTTAATAAGCTCCGGATGAACGGGCTGTTTTAGGAGGGGAAAGTTTTCCTGCGCGCGGAGCGTGTGTATACCCCAGTAAGCTTCGGTGGGCACATCCCGCTCTCCGAGCAGGTCGCGTTCTATGCGGAAGCCGTGCGGACAAGGGTTCTCCATCTTGAGGACTCCATTCAAGCTGTTTGCTGGAACCGACGGGGCTAACTGGGCGGGCGAACAGCTTGCCAAGAAGATTGTACCATGTGAGCGGAGCGTGCGGCAAGAAACAGCGGGATTGCAGAAGGCTTTGGTAAGCAGGTATTGAACAGCGGGGCTTCTTAGAATATTCCGGCCTGGATGCGCCTGTTTGACGCCGGGAAGGACGGATGCCTCCGGTGGGAGAACAAGCAGGTTGGGGTTATACCTCTGCCAAAGGAGTGTGCAAAGTGAGATCGCGGAAGGTTCTGCCTTGGTGCGTTTTGGCCTTGGCCGTTTGCTGGGTTGTTGGGGTTGCCGCAACCGGAGTCAGGACGGCGGAGGCCCCGCGGGTTCTGAAGGACATTATGGTCCCCATGAGGGACGGTGTGAGGCTGGCGACGGATGTTTATTTGCCCCCGGGCGACGGTCCTTTTCCCGTTTTGCTGGCGCGCACACCGTACGACAAGTCGGCTTTGGCTGGCATGGCGGCGTCTCTGCGCAGGTATGCCGTGGTGGCTCAGGATGTGCGCGGCAGGTATAAATCGGAGGGCCGCTTCTTTCCATTCGTTTACGAGGGCAAGGACGGCTACGACACGATCGAGTGGTGCGCCAAACAACCTTGGTGCAACGGGAATGTGGGGATGTTCGGAGGGTCATACGTGGGGTTTGTTCAGTATTTGGCGGCGGCAGAATCGCCCCCGCATTTGAGGTGCATAATGCCCATTGTTCCGCCGGCGGATATGTACGATACGGTGTACCAAGGTGGAGCGATCCGTCAGGAGCTTATCCAGGGGTGGCTTATAATGATGGCGGCTACCAGTAAGCACGCCGCGGCAAACCCAATTCCGGACAGACCCGAATGGGAGTTAAACAGATGGTTTTTACACCTTCCTTTGGCGGATCCCGGGCCGCTTGTTAAGGGTGGCCCCGATTACGTGGAGGCGTGGGCCAAGTACCTGGCGAACCCGATGCGCAACGCCGAGTGGGACGCGCTTAATCTCCATCTTATGTACCACAAGATCAAAGTACCGTCTTTGGCTGTTGGGGGCTGGTTTGATATATTTCAGCAACAAAACTTGGACACGTGGCGTTTGCTTCGCCGCTACGGAGGAACCCCTGAGGCGCGAATGTACCACCGGTTGATTATGGGTCCTTGGACGCACGGAGTTGGACAGAAACCGGGGGACAGGGACTTCGGCCCGGATATCGGGATAGACTTGGCGGCGCTTTCTGACCGCTGGTATGAGAGATGGCTTCTCGGAGTCCGCAACGGTATTGAGCAGGAGGCGCCACTGCGCACGTTTACCATGGGCACCAACAAATGGGTGGATCGCTACGTTTGGCCGCCTTCGGATGCTAAACCGTGTCGGCTTTATCTCTCCAACCCCACAGATGATCCGAAGGCCGGGTTGTTGGTTACCAAGCCGCCTCGCCGCGAAACTCCTCACAGTTTTGTTTACGATCCCAACGACCCGGTTCCAACCAACGGCGGCAACAACCTTATCGCAAAAGCCGGTGTGAGGGATCAGAGGGAGATCGAGAAGCGCCCGGATGTTTTGCTTTTTACCTCGCCGCCGCTGGAGCACGATGTTGAGGTGGCCGGCCGGATGAAAGCAAGGATATACGCTTCTTCTTCGGCTAAAGACACCGACTTCACCGTGAAGCTGGTGGATGTACTGCCGGACGGAACCGCATACAACGTGGCGGACGGCCTCATTCGGGCGCGCTGTAGGCAGCCTGGAAGCAAACCCAAGTTGTTGACCCCGGGCAAAACGTACGCGTTCGATATCGACCTTTGGTCAACAAGTATGGTTTTTCTGAAAGGGCACCGCATAAGGGTGGAGGTTTCCAGCAGTAATTTCCCGAGGTTCGGCCGCAACCCGAATACAGGCGGGCCGATTGAAACCGAGACAACGGTGGTTAAAGCAACCAACACGATATATCACGATCGAACGAGGCCGTCTCACATCGAGCTTCCGGTTGTTGGGGAACTACGGATGTGAGGCAGTGAGAAGTTTTTCAAGATGGGCTACAGAGGCCAAAGAGGGCCGGCTAGCTTCATTGCACCCCTGAGAAGGTAACCTCTGATTGAACCTGTTGTGGCGTTGGATGGGGTTGGCGGGAGATTAGCTACAAAGCCCTTCGCTTGGCAGAAAATGAAAATGAAGGAGGGTCTGCTGGTTGTCTAAAAGGCTTCATGAAAGTGTTTCACCGTCGGAACTACGAGCCCTGCGCCGGTTTGTGGCCGAGGCCGAAAGAGCATATCGGCGCTACTTGGAGGGCGATATACAGGGCTGGGATGCGGTTGTGGTAACCGTGGCCTCGGAGCGCCAAGCCGAGATTTGCAAGGCCGAACTGGAAGAGAGGTTTCGGTCAGGGGTTTTGCCGAGGAGAACGGCGGCGTTTGCCTCTGCAGATCCAGACGGCGTTCGCATTGGCAGTGGGACAGCCACAGTTAGAGCACTGAGGTTGGTGGAGCAGAAGGTGGGTTTTGCCGGCAGGAAGGTGCTTATCATTCACTCTGGGGGTGACTCACGGCGCATTCCGTTCCATTCGCAGATTGGCAAGGTTTTCGCCCGCCTCCCTCGGCTTCGGGATGACGGACGTCCGGCCTGCGTGTTTGATCTGATCATGCAGTCTCTTATCGGCCTATCAGAGCGGTTTTCTGAGGGAGTGGTTGTAGCAAGCGGGGATGTGCTTTTGGCTTTCAACCCGGACGATGTGCACCTACTTGAGCCCGGTGTAACCGGGGTGGCCGTTCCGGTTCCTTGGAGGCAGGGATGCAACCACGGCGTTTACATTGCAGGCGGCAGTGGTGGCCCAGTGGTTCAGTTCTTACAGAAGCCGGATCGCGGTAAATTGACCGATGCCGGCGGCATAGATCGCCGAGGAAGGGTTTTGGTTGATACTGGTTTGCTGTACTTCGATACGGCGTCTGCCGAGGCACTTCTTTCTCTGCCGCTGTCGAAGGCGGGATATATGGATTTGTACGAGGACGTTCTATGTTCATTACCGCTTCACTTTTCGCCTGATGGGTTTAATGATGTTGCAGATGAAAACAGGCGCCGTGTTAGGGAGTTGATTTGGAAGCAACTGCGCGGAATTCGGTTTCAGGTTCGCGTTCCAAGACCCGCATACTTCGTGCATTTGGGCACCGCCGCTCAGTTTAGGGAAGCTGTGACCAGCGATCCCGTGGTGCCCTTGCTCTTTGGATTTTCCAGGAGAGTATGTTCATACCTGGCTGGGGAAGCCTGTGCGGGCGGGGCAACCGTTGTTGGAAGCGTGCTGGAGGGCGCAGTTGAGGTTGGAGAAGGGGCACTGGTGGATGGATGTGCTTTGGCCGGATGTATTAAGGTGGGTGCGAATTCTGTGCTGGCGGGGGTGGATTTGGAGGGAGGCGATTTTGAGATTCCCCCGGGTGTGGTTATGCACCGCGTTTTGGTCTGCCGCGGGGATGCCAGTGAATTTGCCTATTTGGTTTACGGGGTAAACGATGATCCGAAGCTGACCATTGAAGCCGGTGCTTCGCTGTTCGGCGAGGCGATAACCGATCGGTTGCGCCGTTTTGGAGTTGCGGAGGATGAGGTATGGCCGCATGTTCCCGATGGATTCCGCAGTTTGTGGAATGCCCGCTTGTATCCGGTGCTGCGGGAAGACTGTGGGCCGGAGGAGATCTTGTGGATGGCTGGTCAGCACCCGCCGTCGAAGAGCGAGCTTTCGCGGTGGCGCACTGCCGAGCGAATATCCATGGAGGATTCGGTTCGTTTGGTTGATTGGGAAGCCGAGCGGATTCGAAGCGAATCGCTGTTGCGAAGGGCTGACGAAGTGCGGGTGCTGAGCTGGCTTCGCGGTGAAACCTCAACTTTTCTGGCTTTTTCGGCTTTGTGCAGTGAAACGGAGGCAAGGACTGCCGCAAATGCGGCTGAGCGCTTGGCTCTTGATAGTGAGCAGAAGCAGGAAGGCCCTGAGGGATGCATACGCCGCGCTAGGCTGTGGAAAATGAAGGCGGATTTTGTGAAGTTGTTGGGGAGTGGAAAGCCGAGTGCGGAAGCCAGCGCCTATGAGGAGAAAGCCTTTGCAGAAGTGAAGAACTCCATAATATCCGCCACCCCTGTTGATTTTCCGCTTCGCTTGAGGATGCTTAGCCCCGGGAGCTGTGCAGTTGTAGAAGCTCCCGCACGGGTTGATTTTGGCGGTGGGTGGTCGGATACGCCGCCGCACTGTTTGGAACGCGGTGGAGTGGTCTTGAACGCGGCGGTTCTCTTGGGCGGTAATAAGCCGGTTCGCGCTACTGCTTTGCTCATCGATGAACCCGTTGTGCGTCTGCGAAGCGTTGATCAGCATGTCGGTGTTGAATACCGTTTTGCGGAGGATGTGATATCCTCCATCGTCCCGTCGGACCCGTTTGGTTTGCATAAA
>JBMFPP010000042.1:0-7274 GCA_049969055.1 Armatimonadota bacterium
CTTTGATCGACCATACATTGGAAGACGGTTTTGTCGATTGGAACACGGGCTTTATATACCCTTACCGCGACACCACTAAAGATGAGCTCTGCCTGAATTTTAAACACAACAACGATTGGTTCTGCCCAGGTTCTACGGCGCGCGTTGCCTGGCAGATGCTGAGGGTTTCCGATTTGGTGGGGTCGGAGCGTGCAGATGCACTTCGGCGGGCCGCCTGTGCGTGGTACAGCTGGTTCTCTGAGCATGTGCGTCCGGCTCCAAATGGGTGGATTCCGCGCAGATGCACTAAGGACGGTGCTTCTTACACCCGGAGCGCCGAAGGGGGCTTCGATCCGTTCTTCACAACCAGCGGCGATGGTTACTTCGTGCTGGACTTGATGTGCGAGCTTACCGCACGCGGCATACGCGATTGCTCGGCGGAGCTCAACTCTAAATGCGATCTCGTAGTAGAACACGGCGGCTTCTTCGCCAGCATCAACCACGATACATATGATGCTAACGAAAGCGTTGCTTACGCGGTAGCTTTCCGCACGATTTTCCGCGCTGGAAAACTGCTCGATCGGGAGGATTTTATTCGGTTTGCCTTTGATAGATGCCTCGTGGGGCTTGACCGCTTTAAGATGCATGAGGATAGGAACGGCGTTGCAACCCAGGGTCTTTTGTGGATGGAGGAGTCGTGGGACACGGCCTATCTGTGGGAGAATGCTGAGGCCGCCGCGGCGTACGTTGACGCTTTTGCCCATACTGGAGATCCGAAGTACATAGGTGATGCGCTTACCATACTCAGGGCGGCCGCCAAACACCACCACGGCCCGTACGGCTTTTTAACCGAAGGGGTAGATTGGAACAACCACGTGGGTCAAGAACATCACATCGGCGGGGCGCTTTACGGAGATATAAAGTATACCGAACCTCTGCTTAACAACCTCCACATTGCTGAAGCCACTTTGGACATTCTTGAGCGGTTTCCGGAGATGGTTCGGCTTTAATGGTGGTAAACCACCGCAGCATGCGGTTGACCTGTAGGTCCGCACGTTGAGAGGTATTTTTGAAATTTGTTTTTGGTTTATTTAATCGGCCGCTTCGGCAATCTGGCGAGCGCGGTTGCCGTTTAGGTATATGAAGTACTGGCAGTAGTTGTTACCGCTGTGCATGTGGCACGTTCGGGTTACATGCGCTTCCAGTAAGTCGGAGAACAGGATGAGCTCTTCTTCACAAACCTGCGGGAACTCCTTTGCCACTTTTGAAATTACGCAGTTGTGAACCGTAAGCACGAAGCCGCCGTTGGATGCCTGGAGATCGGTCATGTAGCCTCTTTCGTTCAACAGTTGTGCGACTGCGGTTACACGGCCCTCCAGGTCTTTGCCAGCTACCGCCGGCTTCAACTCCGCGGCGATTTTTCTGCGCCGGTTTTCGAAGATGCGCTTAACACCTTCCTCCCCTTCGGTTTGTCGGATATCCTCAAGAATATCTTTGGAAAGCTGATGGTAGCTTTTTGGGAACAGCTCGTCCGCGGCTTCTGTAAGGCGAAAGACGTGAACCGGGCGCCCAACCGGTCTGCGCTCCAAGTGAAGAGACACCAGCCCTTCGGCCTCCAGTGTGGTAAGGTGCTGTCGGATTGCCACGGCGCTTGTGCCGATGATTTTGCTTAATTCGTCGGCGGTCATGCCGTTGTGCCTTTTCAGGATTTCGAGTATCTGACGTCTAGCGGAAGTAAGTCCTTTATCCATTTGCATCGCCTCAAACTGAGATTGTAAGAACTTCTTGCTTTATTATACTACGCAAACGAAGACGCGTAAAGTATGCAAAGGGTAAAATTCGTTAACAAATATTACATACTGTGACGGAGGCCCGCACTCATCCTAGTTTACAGCGCAAGCCGCAGGAGCTTGTCATGCCTGGAGCGGTTGGGATTGGTGCAGGAGGTGCGGCCCGATGCCATACAAACCACATGCTTTCTTCTTCCTCAATCCGGGATGTAAACCTCGTCGGGGCCGAGAACTTCCGGGAAGTACGGTCTCAGGAACTTGCGCACCTCCCAGCACAAGCCGCATTTCTGCGGGTATCCGGGTTTGGGTGTGTAGCCTTGCTCAACAGCCATCTTCAGCAAGCCTGTGGGACCTTCGTGGTACACCGCATCGATGATAGGACTGCGCCCGAGAAATCCGGTTTTCATTAATTGGGGCAGAGGGGTTTCCTTGGCGTTGCCCAAGATGATACCACAGCAGGTTTGGATGTTTCCGTATGGATCTATGTGTATTTCCCACATGGTATCCGGGTGGAACTCCAGACTGCAGTCGGGTTTGCCCTCGCCGCCGTGCCACATTCCATCGAGAAGTTCGGAGATCGGCCGATCTGGAAGCATAGGGGCGAGTTCGTTGCCGGCGCGGCCGACCAAGATTGGTGGGTGGCGCAGAACGTAGTCTCTAAATCGCTCCGGGTCGCTGGCTGTGGACGCGAAATCGCAGAGGGTTTCCAGATCGTAATCTCCGGCCGCAACGTTCTCGCGGCCGAATATCTCGACGGCAGTTTTATAACAGCGAAGATACCGCTCCGGCGGGCAGTGAAGCTGGTGGAACGGATCGGCGCTGATAAGCAAACCCAGCACGCCGGCGTCTTTCAGCTTCGAGAGCCTGTCGCGGGTGATTTCGTCGTCCACAGCGAAGGTGGCGTTGGTTTCTATGAAGTGCGGTGCCACGCCAAGCTTGCCGGCTTCGCGGCATATGGACAGGAGCTGAGGGAAAAACATCATGGCTTCACCGCCGGCGATGTGAATAACCCGGTCGGTTGTATGAAGCTGTTTCAGGTACTCCAATGCATCTTCCAGGGGGGTAAAGACTGCCGGCTTTCTGGGACTGCTGTTGAAACAGCAGTGTTTGCAGGCCAGCGTGCATCTGTAGGTAAAAAGCACGCTGGCCACATGTTTTTTACCTATCGCCGCGGCAACACCCTCTTCTTCGATAACCTGCATTACCGGACGAGGGTCGCGCAATGCTTTTTCTCCTCCGTTTTTTCATCTCTTGCCAAAGGTGATGCCCGGCCAATCATCTGTTCTAAACGGCGATGCCGGCAGGCCTTCGGCGTTGTACAAATTGCACACCGGGTTGCTACTCCATCCGTAGCGAACCGCCGCCGGCTTCGGAACTTTTTCGCTCCACACAACCACTGTGTTGCCCTCTATCTTCGCCTCTGCCCATACGAATTTTCGGTCCTCGCCGGCGATGGCAAATCCCTTAAGTATACCGCCTCCTTTTGCCACAAGGCCACCGTCAACGCTGTCGAACCACAGCCTGATTTTATTGCCCTCCACTTTCATGGATTTGTAGATTGGTCCTGAATACACCAGATTCCGCCCGTAGGCAACTTTCATTGCCGCAAGCGCCAGTCTGAGCCCCACATCCTGCTTGTTTTTGGGATGAATGTCGTTGGCTTCACCGAGATCGATCGCCACAGCCATGCCTGTTTTCGGCAGAGAAAGGGTCATTAGTTGCGCCTCGCGAAGTTCGGCCCAGGCATCATCCACGGGATCAGGCTTTGTTTCCATGAAGTTGGCCAGCTGTACGAACAGGAACGGGAACTCCTTTCCCCAAGCCTTGCGCCAGCATTTGATCATTGCGGGAAACAGGCGTCGGTATTGATACGCCCTGTCTGCGTTTGATTCGCCTTGGTACCAAATTACGCCGCGGATGGCAAACGGAATCAAGGGGCAGATCATTCCGTTGTACAGTCCCGCGGGAAGCCATGGATTTGTTTTGGGGTCTTCAGGTGGGTTTGGTTTTCTCGGCTCCGGCTCTCCTTTTTCCCGAGCCTGTGCCGCGCTTTTCTCCCAATCCGCAAGCTGCTGCTTGTAGCGCTCCATTGCTGTTGGATACTGCGCCAAAGCCTGGTCCCACCGCTCAACAATAGGCTTTAGTTCCGGGTCGGCTTCCAGCACCGATCTGCTGGTCCAAGCTTCCGCTGGAGTACCGCCCCAGGCGGATTGTATAAGGCCAACCGGCACGCCAAGCCGCTTGTGGATTTCGCGTCCGAAGAAGTATCCAACGCCGGAAAAGCCGCCAACCGTCTGCGGACTGCACACATCCCATTTTCCGTCTGGGTCCTGCTGTGGGGTTGTGGATACTTTATGCTTTACGGTAAAGAGGCGTATGAGGGGATAGTTCGCGGCGGCTTGCTCCTGTCCGCCGTTGAGAGATGCGGCAACCGGCCATTCCATATTGCTCTGGCCGGAGCATATCCAAACCTCACCTACCATTACGTTGTGGAATACCAGTTTGTTTCTGCCGCTTACGATCAGCTCGTGCGGTCCGCCGGCACTTAGGGGCTTCAGTTTGACCATCCACCGCCCCAGTTGGTCTGCTGTTGTAGCAGCCGTTTGTTTCGCAATTTCTACAGTGATCTTTTCTCCTGGTTCCGCCCAACCCCATATGGGTACGGCCGTTCCGCGTTGGAGCACCATATTGTCACCGAAGATTGAAGGCATACGCACGTCTGCCGCAACGTTGGCGGCTGCGGCGCTGAGGCACGCAATGCAGAATACCAACCCAGCTGTTTTCATAAGCTTTTTTCCTTAACAAAGAGTTATTCAACTTACTCAAGATCAAGTTCTTAACCAAGGGAAAGTTATCTCTTGCGGGGGATTTTCCTTCCTGGTGGGCGAAGGAGGGGCGGTTTTCGGAGCGAAGGAAAAGGCAGGGGAGGTGCTGTGTCTAATTCCTGAAATTTTCACAGAGGGGGATGCGCGTTTTGTGAACAGAAAGCGCTTTGCTTCCGGGTGCAGGTTGGTTTGGGGACCGGGTGTTTTTCAGGCTTTCACGCTTATTGAGCTGTTGGTGGTGATTGCCATCATAGGGGTGCTGGCGGGCATGCTGTTTCCCGTTTTCGCTAAGTCCAGGGAGAAGGCGCGCCAGTCGGCATGCATGAACAACGAGAAGCAGATAGGCACGGCATTTATGCAGTATGTGGAGGATTGGGACGGTGCTATTCCAGGCTACGGGCACAACAACCAGCGCGGTCCGTATGTGAGGGTTGCATTGGTGCCGTATCTTCGAAACGATGATGTTTGGGTTTGCCCCAGTGACTCTGACCCGGTAGGTGTGTACAACCTCCCGGACGGCAGGCCGGAGCGGCGCAGTTATATTCCGAACTCGCAGGTTATCGGCCCCGGCGATGGTAATGCTTTGGACGAGGCCGATGCGGTTGGTGGAGTGCAGGACATATCGGGGATTAAGGAGCCAGCGGCAACCATAGCCATTGCTGAAAAGCGAAGCGGGGTTCCGGACTGGCACCTTGATTGGCCCGTAGACCTGCTTCCGCCGTTCGGCGGAGAGCATTCTCTCGAGAAGACCAGGCACAACGGGGGCGCAAACTACATCTTTGCCGATGGGCATGCGCGGTGGATGAAATTCACCCAAACGATGAAGCCGGTGAACCTTTGGGTGCGCAATAAAAAATATTGGGCCAACAGAACCTGGATTCTGCGTGACTACAACGACTGAGCTGAGCTCAGCGCCGTCCTCAGCACGGCGATTACGTCTGCAATTGATACAGAGCCGTTTCCGTCTATATCTGCCGCAGAGAACCTATCTCCCGCAAGTTCGATTTGACCAAGAACTGCTTTGAGGACCAGCAGTGCGTCCGGAACCGAAACGATGCCGTCGCCGTTAACGTCGCCGGGGAGTGGTACGGCGGGATGTTCGGCGAGCTTTGTTGGCGACAGCATCGGGCGGAGCCGGCGGAATCCTCCTTGCCCCAGGGCTTTGTAGCCTTTCAGCGCGATGATGTTGTCTCCGTCAGGGTTTAACAGCTTGGCCGGAAGCGTGTAGCTTCTTACGTTGTCGGCCGCGCCTTCGTAGCCTTTTTCGTCGTATGGGAAGCGGCCGCACTGCCCTACAGGCGCGCCGTTCACAAAAAGCTGGTCAACGTCGTCGAAGTCAAAGTGCCATAGAAGGAAATCTCCTGCGTAATTTCGAGACCAGTTTGAGGGTAGCCGAAAGCGGAGCCGTAACCAACAGTAAACCCGAGAGGCTGTGCTCAGCATTCCCCAGGAGCCGTGGTCGTCTGTAACCGGCAGGTCAACAAAGCCCACCTCCGGGTCGCCAACGGCTGAATGATCTTCTTCTGCGGCGGCTCCGATAAGAATTCGCCATCGGTGGCCGCGCTCTTGAATCAGTGGTATGGATGGAAGAGCTTTGGTGTAAAGCCGAAGCGGTGCTGTGGTCCCTGGGGCAACGTAAACAACCGCCGGCGGAGGCGCCTCTTGGGATGCTGTTGGACGGTCCCCAACGTTGGCCGAGACGGTGTAGCGGCCGGGAGGCAACCCTCTGAGGGTGAATCGTCCGTCGTATCCGGTCTGCGCCGAGGCTGGCCACGGCCCGTACTCGGTATCTGGGCAGTATGCGGTGACATCCGCATACGGCACCGGACCCCCTTCCACATCGAAAACTGTGCCTGCAATGGATCCCATATATCCCCAAACACTCAGCCATAGGTGTTCCGATGTGATGCCTCCGCCTCCACCGTCTCCATTTTCACTCATGCCGCGCAGGGTGAAGGTGTTTTCTCCGATGGACCATGTTCCGGCAGGCACGATATACCGCCTTTGGTTTGTTCTTTCGCGGAGGGTTTTGCCGATGTGGACGCTGTTCCAATATACCCAGTCGGAACCATCGAATACCAGGCTGTGAAGCAGGAGGTCGCAGTGTTGCCACTGGCGCCAATCGTTGGGTATGAGCACCTTAAGCTGGTACCATCCGATCTGCCACGGCGGCAGTTTTAGGGCTGACCAAGGGGAAGGAAGCGCGGTTTCGAGCCATCCATCGGGTTTGGCGGCGTCTATAACGCTTGGAGTTTCGAGCTCGGTTTGCGGGGATACGGTTCCCAGGATTTTCAGCTTCCATCCAGGCAGTTCGGCGAGATCAATGGCGGGCAGAGGAGTGATTGTGGTTTCAACAACACCGCATTTTCCCTGTGGCAGTTGAACCTGGAAAGACTCCGCCTTACAGCCCGGCGAGGCTATGTTTAGAACGGCAGGTCCCGGCGGGACGGTGTGGAAGTAGGCAAATCCGTCGCTTTGGGCGAGGCAGGTGTAGCTCCGCGCGCCCGGGATGCTCAGACTAAGCTGAATTTGTTGAGTTTGTCGTTCGGGAGCGCTGTGCACAAATACAGCCAGGTGGCTTGTTTGGTTGTTTCCGCCAAAGTATTCCACAACCAGATCGTCAAACGAAGCTGTTACGGAACGCCCATCCTGGCCCGAGCATGCGAACAGCGCCAGGATG
>JBMFPP010000042.1:7284-11157 GCA_049969055.1 Armatimonadota bacterium
AGGATGAGCCGATCTGGGAGATCTAAGGTGAACGAGCCGGTTGATGTGTACCTAGTTCCGTCTTGAGAAGCGGCGGTAAGGAGGCGTCGGCCGATGCGTGCGATGCGCAGCCAGACGGGGCGGCCGAGGTTCGGCCCTGCTTCGGCCACCGCAGGTTCAGCCGGCCTATATCTTACGAAGGATCGTGTGGAATCGGCGAGGCATCCAACGACCGCTACCATTGAACTGTCCGGCTGTTCAGAAGCACGCAACATCAAACCTGCAGAAGGCTTACCAACCGTTTTGGGGAGCGAGACAAGGCGCACCGAGGCCACGAAATCGCCTGAGACCGGGCGGCACAGCATGTACACCGAGTCTTGCTGGTCGCCGACGGCCCCGGCCGCCGCTGTAAGCCGGAGGGTACCAGAGCGCACAGCAGTGCTGTTTTGGGCTGCTCCTGTGGTATCGGCTGTATACCAAGCCGGATCGAGCTTGGAGTGGTCGAAGGAATCGCGGAACTCGGAGATCTGGGCGCGGCTTAGTGGGCAGAGTGCGAGCAGTGCGGCTAAAGTTGAATAAACAATTAGGCGCTTCGTTGGTTTCACACACGAGGGGTTCGGCGGTTCCTACGGGGCTTCCTTCTTTTCGGGCTCAATTTACCGACAGCGGGTTTGAACTAAAGCGAATTTGTTAATTCGGCAGGCATTGTGTTTTGGTTTCAGAGGCGCGTGGTATCTTGGGAAACCAGTCACTCTTCTTTTCCGGGCGCTTGCGAATCGATTTCGCTGCTGGCGATGCGTTTTATCGCCTGAGCCGCGCCTGCTCTGTCGTGGGTTGGTTCGCGGCGGACCTCAAACTGAACAACAGCGCCTTCTTCTATCTGGTCGAACTCAAGCCCTGGAGATAGGTCTGTTAGGTGGAAGAAGTATTCCTTGCCGTCATCAGTTTGGACAAAGCCGAAGCCGCGGTCTGACATTTTCTTCCTCACAACGCCGGTCAGCACGGTGCCGGGTTTGATGCACGGTTCTGCGCCGTTGGCGGTTACGGCCTCATCCTGGATGCCGAGAAGCTCCTGGACGGCTGTTTGTTTAAGCTTAGCGAATTCTGCGCGGCATTCGTCGCAGAAGAATTTGCGGCCCTTGCGAGGGTGAAAGGTAGTCCATACCTTGCGGTCCCCTTTGTGGAAAGGAGCTTCGCACTCCAGGAGGTGCCTCTCATAGCGTAGTTCAAGCTGGCCGAGCAGATCGTTCAGCCAGATTGTATCGAAGTCTTTTACGCGGGCCTCGTCGCGGATATCCGACAGTTCTGGAGCACAGCTCCCTTTGATACTGCAGATCGCCAAACGCTTTCCAAGCCGCCGCACCAGCTGGAGCACCGGTATAAAGTCCTGGTCTCCAATGAGGGCTATTGCTATATCGTAGGCACCTGGGATGGCGGCATAGTACATCATGGAAGCCGCAAGCGCAATATCAACGCATTTTTCTTTGGGTTCGAAGGTATCGTTTGGGTCTCTGTCTGCTTTTCTAAGCCGCCTTCCGCGAAAGTTAATTGGAAAGATCTCTACTTCGTAGTGGTATTCTTCTTTGAGCATCGAGAAAAAGTCCAGGCGCCTTTGAACAGCTTCTTCGTCTCGAATGTCGTAGTTGGATGCGTAGCTACCGAAGAGGAAGGTTCTAACAACATCAACCTCGGCGTTGCCCATCTGTTTTGACACTTCGGCGGCAAGGGCATGCGGTAGCTTTCCGAAGTCCATTTGGTAATCTTCTTTGCCGTAGGATTCGGCAAGCCTTGAAGTGTTAGAGTAAAGCCATGTTCCATCGATGAACAACATGGCCTTTGGCATAAGGATACCCCCTCGTTCACCACACCCTTTCCTGAGTCACAACTAATGATTTAACAGCCGCCCGCTTTGGGGGCGGGTGTCACTAAAGCAGTTCTCGAAATATTGGAAGGGATTGAAAAATTTGGTTGCGTTGCATTTCTTTTGTTTTGTTAATTCGCCGTACGGTAGGATTTCCCTCCGATGAGAAGTTTTGACGACCAGTTAGCCTTACTTGTTTGTTCTTAGAGATACGCGGTGCCGGGCATTTTTGCGGTGCTGTCAAGCTGTTATGGGGCATGGTACTGTGGTTCTGATTTCAATTTATGGTATAGTTACATGAGGCTAGTTGGTTGGTGAATTTGCTCAGCGGCCGGAGTAAACCGCGAAGGACTTGGCCGTGTCGGCCTTGCCGAACCCCTTAGAGGAGGTTTTATGCGCCTGCCGTTTGTCACTAGAATGGCAACGATTACCGTTGGGATTGATATGGGCCACGATTCAATAAAGGCGGTTGAGCTGGAGTTCGGTTCCAACGGCTTGTGTGTTTCCGGATTGGGAAGGATTCCTACACCGCCGCACAGCATTTCGGAGGGGCAGGTAGTGGCTATTGATCAGGTCAGCACGGCGATCAGAGATCTGTGGCGCTTGGTGGGAATCCGCACAAACCAGGTTGTAGCCAGTGTGTCTGGGCAGTCGGTTTTCGTTCGAACGGTGCGGATGCCGCGTATGAACGAATCCACATTGAAGAAGACAATTCCTTGGGAGGCGAAGAAGTACTTCAACTTCAATCCGGAGGATACAGTTTTGGAGTGCTCGGTGGTTGGCACCAGCGAGACGGATGGAAACCGCGAAATGGATGTAATGCTTGTTGCGGCCCCCAAGGCATTGGTGGACAGCCGAGTGGCAGTTCTGGAGGCCTCTGGGCTTGAACCGATGGTAATTGATGTGGGCTCTCTGGCGTGCTTGAGGGCATTGGTGTACAAGGGCCGCGAGAAGGGAACCACGGTTGCCGTGGTTGACCTGGGCGGCAGTTACACCGAGGTGGTTGTTGCCTGCGATGGGAGGCACACCTTCCAAAGAACAATTCCCTTGGGCGGAAACTCGGCTGTTAGCGCCATGGTAACCAACTTGGGGTACAACCACGAGCAGGCGGCTGCGCTGTTGCAGAGTATGAATGCCGCGGATTTGGCATCCGCTTCTCCCGGCATGCGCGATGGAACTTCTGTAACGCGCGGCCTGCTCGACGAGCTTCTGCGGGAGATACGCAGGACATTGAATTTTTACCAGTCGCAGTATCCCGAGGGCAGCCGAGAGGGAACGGTAGACAAAGTACTGCTGTGCGGGGGATTCTCCAGACTGTCAGGTATTGCCGGGATGTTTTCGGATGTGTTGGGGATACCAACCGAGTTGGCGCGTCCCCCGGAATCCATGGTTGAAAGGATAAAGCCGGAGATTGCGGAAGTATGGAATGATGATTTTCCGCTTTATGTTCAGGCCTTCGGTTTAGCGGCGTGGGAATACGAGGCGTCAAGTCGAAGGAAGTCGGAGGGCTGAACGGTGACTTTAGTAAACCTTATATCCTCTAGGCGAGCACGAAGGCGCAGGCTTCAGCGGACAGCGGATGCTCTTATTAGGGCTATTTACGTAACGGCTATAATCATCGGCTCAGTGGTGTTTTTCGTTGTCCGGGAGTCCAGGAAGGTCGAGGCTGAAATTGCAAGGGTGGAGGCCGAGATCGAGTCTTACCAGCCTTTGGCTAGCGAGGTGAGGGTGCTTCGAGCGTCTTTAGAGAGATTAACTCCCCGCGTTCAATTGGCCGAGGTTACGGAGCTAAATGTAAACCGGTGGCGGTACCTCCTTGCTCAGATTGCAGATGCGTTTCCGAGAGGCGCGTGGTTGGACAGCTTCAGCACCAGGTTGGGTCCAGACGGAGGCGAGATATTCAGCCTGAGTTGCAGGTCAAAGGATGTTTACTCGGCGGCTGAGCTGTTCACTCGGCTGGAGGCAGAGCCGGATGTTAAGAGCGTAAAGATGAACGGCGGCACGTGGAGCAAGGGAGAGTTAACTTTTGAGCT
>JBMFPP010000043.1:0-11086 GCA_049969055.1 Armatimonadota bacterium
CTCCGCATTCCTGCGGAGCAAGCCGCAGTGAAGCGGATGAGCCGACGCCCGCCGCACCTGCGGCTGAACAGCTGATCTGAAAATCGCGGGAACTTGGGGCATCGTTGTGGAACTGAACACCGATGCTGATTGTTTCACCCGGCTTGAACACGTTGCCGCTCTGCTGTGGAACTATCAGCACGGTCTGCTGTGCACGCCTGCACGGCTTGAAAACCAGCAACGCTGTACTGCCGCCAGCCGCCACGCGGACAGCAACTGCGAAAGCCTTTTCCAGCACGTTCTGCCCGGATTCGTCGGTGCCGTCCCATAAGGCTTCACAGCGACCCGAAGCGTTCGGCTGTACCTGAATTGTCTTGGCAGGCTTGTTGGGTGCACCTACCTCGGGTTGAATGGAAATATGCACGGCGGCCGCAGAGGGTCGGGCCAAATCGAACAATACGCGAACACTTCCGGAATCAGGTTTTTGCACCGCCGCAAGGTTCCCGATCGGCGGCGCAACCCGGCTGACGCGCGGCGCAGGCTGACTCTTCGCGGGTGATTTGGCCGGCTGTTTGAGTTTCGGCGCGGCCGCATACGAAACAGGCAGAAGAAAAGAGAGAAAAACAGCAATGACTACACGCATGGCTGAACTTTCTTTGAGAAACTCATGGGTTTTGGATTCGGCGGCACAAAACCACTCATTGACTATTTTCGGATTTTGGTGCAGTTTTGTCTAGTTTCTACAGTTGAAGGATTTGAGGTCTCAGATCCCTTTTGGGCGCTGTGACAGCCTTCTGTTCGAGAAATACAAGGCTTGCTCTCTCGTTATTCGCGTTCAACCCGGTGCATTTGCGAAACAAAAAGTGTACCACGCTTGCGCAGCACTTGACTTCTTAAGCCAGCGGCATCTAAACTGGTGTTGCAAAGTGGAGGAAAGTGGCAGATTTTCCCAGATCTGTAATCCTTTTTCCCATTCAAAAGCGTGGTGGCCCAAAAATGAGTGTTAAAGCAGATATAGACGAAGTGACACTCGGCGGTGAGTGCAGCGGTGTTGCTTCCATCACCATAGAGAAAGAACCGGAGGGCGACAGCCTGATCTTCATCGCAGAAACGCGCAATGCGGTTGAAGTTTCAGAACTCCGAGAGCTGTGCTCGGATTTGGAACACGGCTGTAAGGTACGCATGGTTGCCGTCGGCCCGGTAACTGCTTTTGCCATCAAACCGTTCAGCGAGGAACCAGGGCACCTGGCGGATTTTTACGAGGTCACGGCAGTCCTGGAAGCCATTGCCCCCCGCTATAAGGCGGCCTACTTACAACCCCTCGATGCCACCTCGTACCGCATAGTGGAGGATTTGGCTTTGGAAACCGGCTCCGAGCTGATGCCGCTTAACCACTGCGATTTGTGCGGAAGACCTGAAGCATTTCCCACAACCCTTGCGGCCGGCGAGAAAAACCGCAGGCTTGCTGCAGGCGCATACTGCAGTCGATGCATTGCAGAGTTAAACCGTCAGAACGATTATCAGCTTGTTTCGGCACTGCTGAACGCGGATAAGCGCAACTTTGGAAACTGTGTTCATGTTGAGCTGACCAATAAAGCAAAACGCCACGGCGGAAAAATAACATTCAGCGCCCGCAGACGCGGGCAGACGCTGGCGGCAACCGGGTGAATCTACACATGCTGTCTGGAAGCCATGCTAACAGCATAGATGCCAAAGGCCGCTTGGTTTTACCAGCGCGGTTCCGAACGCGCTTGGGAGACACTCTTTACCTCACCAAGGGACTGCACGGCTGTCTTTGGCTGTTCCCTGAGCAGGAGTGGCTGAGCCTCGTGCAGAAGCTCACCAGCGACTCCCTTGTAAACTCTGAAGTGCTGGAGCTTCAGAGGTTCTTCTTGGGATCCGCTGTAGACTGCCGCCCTGATGACGCCGGACGCATCATCATACCGGAGCTCTTGCGCCAGTACGCGGGTATTCAGCGCGACGTGGTAACCGTGGGAGTTGGAAACCGGCTGGAAGTATGGGCGCTTGAGCGTTGGGAAGCCTATAGCCAGGCGCTCACCGATGAAAGAATCCAGGAGCTTGGGAAGCGGAACAGACTCTGAGAGGCTTCTGGATTTCCCCGTCCAAGAAGTTTCTAACCCAATTAAACTGTTCGCAAATCGTTTTGCTAAACTCAATATTAGTTGTTGTTGGTTTTAGCAAAACGATTTGCTTGTTAAAACTTCCTTGTAGGAAAGATTCTCATTTCCCCAACCAGAATCTGCGGCAGTCGGTTCCGAAAAGCTCCGCCTGCACAGTTCGGCAGTGGAGCGCTAACCACCGGATGCAGGGTTTCTAAGCTCTCCGCGCAGCCAAGCCCGAAGCTCTCTCTTGTTACTTACACCCAACTTGCGGGAGATGTTGCGAAGGTGGGTTTTTACGGTTTCCGGGCTGATGAAAAGCTTGTCTGCTATCTGCTGGTTTGTGAAACCTCTTACAGCCAGCTCGGCCACCTCGCGCTCTCTCTCCGAAAGAGGGCTGTCGCCCAAATGCCAGGTTGGGCGCGCACCGAGAACAGCCCAACGTGCAACCTTGCCGACCACCGTTGGGTCCAACACGAAGTTTCCGGCCATCACGTCCTTGAGAGCGCGGAGCACCTGCTCTGGATGGATTGTCTTTAAGAGGAACCCAGAGGCCCCGGCGTTTATTGCATCGTATAGGGTTGTCTCATCGGTGTCTCCAGTAAGGAGAACGATCTTTGCGCTCGGGCATTTCAACGCCAAGCTTTGGATGGATTGAATTCCGCTCATGCCCGGCAGATGTATGTCCATAAGCACAATGTCGGGGCGGATATCCCGAACAGCGTCTATGGCATCCTCGGCGGACTCAGATGTTCCAACAACCTCAACCTCTGCTTGTTGGTTGAGCCATTCCGCCAAGGCTTCGCGCACCAAAGCGTGGTCTTCCACTATGAAAACCCGCAAAGGAGATACCTCCACAAGCTGGTGGTTCTTCGGCGGTTTCGGAGCCAGAGCCGCATCTTGGTGCAAATCGGCAAATAAGAGCCAGCAAAGACGGCTACTGCAAGAAATTCGGTCAGTCTTTCGCGTTCAGAGTTCTAATCGACAGTTTCTCAGAAAACTTCAGTACCTATGCTGGTATTAATCCTCTGGATTTGCGGGAGGTTGTGCCGCAAGCGGCCTTGGTTCCGGCTTCTTCCTCGGTTGGGGAGATGGAGGATCCAACAAAACCACCGTTCCATCGCGCAGGTTAACAGACCACTTGTGCACGCGCCTGACGGGGCCCTGGTGGTAGGTGAAGGTCAGAATGTAATTTCCCTCTGCGTCGCGCTCACCATGCCACCTGGGGTTCGAGAAGGGCGTCGTTCTTGCCAGAACAAAGGGGTCTGCGTAGTCGGCATCCAGAACAGCACCCAGGTAGCCGCCGCGCTCAATCAACCTTTTGGCGCGCTTAAGGCGGCTTTGCTCTTGGAAGAACCCTTGGCCGAGCAAAGCAGTAAGAGCCACCAAAACCGCAAAAATCAGCGCGGCTCTTTTTATCCACGTCCAGATGCACAATTCTTGATCCGGCGTAAGCGAAAGGAATTTGCCAAGCCAGGTTTGCGGTTCTTCCACTTCCATCCGGCGAAGTTCCTCTCAAAGCGGCTTCCCAGTGGTATGATATTACGTCCGTGCATTCTGTGTCAAACAGACGGCGGAGGGAAATCTCCCGATGAACAAGAAAAGGGAGCAAAGTGCTCCTTCCTCCAGTCGAGGATAGAAGAAAGGGATTGGGGAATGTGGGCAGGTGAGCAAGGGAAACATCCAACCCGCTTCTCCAGGTATCATAAGTTCTTTGGCAAAACTTTGAAAAACCCCAATTCTGCGCTTAAGACGCTTGACGGTTCAAACAGTTGTTGTTTGTCAAGCGTTTCGCCAAGCGGTGCAGACCAAGACTGATACAGCCGCGTTTTCATCGAAACTCGAGCATCGCTTCAGCGGCGCGGAGGTCCTCCGGCTTATCAACGTCTGCCGCTATCTCTGGATACGGAGACACCACCGCCCGAAGTTTCCCACCGAACAGGCGAGCCGCGCGCTTCTCCACCTGCTCAATGCTTATGCGCTTGATAGCGAACAGAAAAAGCGTTGCGGGTCCCAACAGCGCTGCCAGCTTGATCGGGTTTTTCCTGGCGGCCCGCACCTTCTCTACAACCGGGGCCAGCCTATCGAAAAACTCCGCCTTCAGCAAGAACAGGTTGCCGCCGGTGAAAACCCCGTCTTTTGTGCCTACGAAAGTACGGCCCATGCTCGGGTATTTGGCCTGCACAGCCTCCTTGGTAACGATGGGATAGCAGAAATCGGCGTTCAAAACGGCGGCCCGACAGACGAAGTCATCCACGGCTTCCGGGGTAAGAAGCGGGATGTCGGCTGTGCTCAGCAAAACAAACCCAGAAGTAGGACCGGTTTCAACCGGGAGGCTAGTTTTGATGGCGGCAAGCCCTGCGCGTATGTTCGACAGCATTTCGCCGACCTCCGGCACGAAAACGACCTGCTTGTCGGCAGACACGGCACCGCCAACTGCACTCAAAAAGTTCTGACGTTCAATTAAGCTTGTCAAAACTTCTTGGCGGAGCGGTTCGGCCCCCACTGTGAATATTTGGGACACAGTTTTGGCGGCCCTGAGTGCATCCAATACGTAGGAGATCATCGGCCTGCCGCTTATCGGCACCAATGCCTGGATTTGACAGCCAGTGGCCTCCCCAAGCTTTTGCGGTATCCTTCCGCCCGCCAGAACTACGCAGGGAACTTGAACAGCATCGCTTTCATCCATCGCGTTTACCCTCTGCCGCACCCACCGAGCTCACAACGAATACCGTCCCGCAGTTCGGCGCCAGCCGGCGCGCAATCTCTTCCGCCTCGAAGCGGTTTGCCACCAGACCGAAAACGGCAGAGCCGCTTCCCGTCATCAAAGCGCCGTGCGCACCGGCGCGCACTAAGTCGTCCTTCAGCCGGGTGATCTCCGGATAGAAGCGCTCCACCGTTTCCTGCAGGTCGTTGCGGAGGAACTTTCCCACTTTTTCAACATCCCCGGAGGCCAATGCGCCGAGCAGTTCACACGGAGAAGGGCCTTGCTCGCACGGAGTGCAGTTTCTGTACGCCCAGCCGGTATCGATTCCGAAGGGGGGCTTCACCACCACCGCCCAGAAAGAAGGAGGCGGCAGCGGCTCCAAAATCTCTCCGCGCCCGCGCATCAGTGCCGCGCCGGTTTTCACCAAGAAAAGCGGCACATCCGAGCCGAGGTGCTGTGCCAGCTCCATCAATGTACAGTTATCAAGCGGCTCCCCAAACAGTTGGTTTAGGCCAATTAAAGCTCCGGCCGCGTCGGTGCTAGCGCCTCCCATGCCTGCCTGCATAGGTATTCGCTTTTGGAGGTGAATGCAAACCCCGGACGGCCTCGAGTTTTTGAACGCCGCAGACATAAACGCATCCGCCGCCTTCCATACAAGGTTGTGCGGCGGGGAGGGTACAGAGGGGTCACTGCAGGTTAGATGAATGCCGCTATGAAACGCGCTCAACCGCAGTTGATCCGACAACGAGACCAAACAGGCTATGCTTTCGATTTCGTGGTAGCCGTCCGGTCGGCGCCGCAGAACGCGAAGCCACAAATTCAATTTAGCAGGGCAATCAACTTCGATCATTCACCGATCTTTCTACCGGCAGAGAATACACGGGACATTATTCCGGAAAATCCACCCCGGCTCTGTTGCGCTGGTCGCCTTGAGGGTAAGGACCTTTGCGGCGCATGGTCATTTCGCCCCACTTCCAGTCTTTGAACCATTTTACGTGCCCGTCAAGGAAGACGATGTTGTTGCCGCCAGAGTGGCGCCCGGGAAAGTGAAGCTCCCACTGCCGCACACGGCCTTCCAGCATAGCGATTGGAACCGATTTATCCAAACTGCTAACCCAGTTTCCGTTGGCATCGTGGTAAACCTGACCGTCCGCCTGTGAGTCTGCGGTGGCATCGGCATCGCCCGTCTCGGGGGCTTGAATGCGGCTTGAGTTCGGATTGAACGGCCGGGCGTTGAAATCAAAAGGCACCGTACCCGAGCCTATACCCTCGCAGAACTGGATAAACTTATCCGGGTTTTTCACGTCCGATACGGACGCCTCTCCCCAGTGGTAGAATCCGGGAGGATAGCTTGCCGCGCCGCCGCCTGTTGTGTAGGTAATGTTAACGTTGCTCGACGGACACTTCCATATCCCTAGGGTCTTGTTGTAGGCGCGAATATCGTTGATCCACCCGTAAGACGCGCCGAGGGGAATCCAACCTTCGCACGGTTGGAACATCCCATCCCAATCCTCGAAGCACATATGGAACGCCGTGCTCATCTGCTTTAGGTTGCAAGAAGTTTTGGCAAACAAACAATCACTAATTGAACGCCAAAACTTCTTGCTTGCACAAGCGCTGGCACGGGCGCGTTCCCTCGCCGATGCAAACACTGGAAACAAAATCGCCGCAAGAATGGCGATTATAGCTATTACCACCAGAAGCTCTATAAGGGTAAAGGCACGCTTCAAGCTAACCATTTTTCTCTCTCTCAGAGTATTCTGCTCCGCAACGTTATAATAACACACAAATGACCGTCCCAACTATGGAATAATCAAGCAGGACGCGTGAACAGCGAAAAGCTGGCGAACACAAGGGGGAGGATATGCCAGCCGTAATCCGATCCTTCTGGGGCTACTGCAATGAAGCTGATCTTGGCAATATCGCTTTCCATATTTGCGTACGCGCTTTTGATTACCAGGTGGGAGGCTATTCGGGTGGTATTTGCACTGCCGTAAGTCCGATGGAGAACACTGCCAACGCCAAGCTGGATCAGGATCGGCGAACGCCTTTGAGGCCGGTACGGCGTTCCTCTTCGAGAGACCGCATGATCTCTCTACGAGCATCCTCCAGAATATCCGAAACTTCCTCGGTACGGTAGGTGCGGCTCCCGAAGCTGCGCTTGCCGAGGCTCTCCAAGAAGCCCTCAAACTCTTTGAAGTAACTGCCGTAGATGTGGAAAGAATCCGCGCGGTGCACGTACTGTCCCGGCAGTATTCTGCGTTTAAGGCGTTCGGAAAGCTTCTCCGAAATGCACCGCTGAAGGTCCGTAAAGGCGTACATGTTCATAAAGGCGGCTTTAAAGGCGTCGTTGGAGCGCATATCCACCGACATAGCCAGGCGGTCACCGAAGATCCTAAGCCAGATTCTCTGCATGCAGGGCGGATCGATGGTGCCTGGATCCTTCCACGGCTGCCAGGTTATCATCTGGGCACGGCGGGTGTGGGGCGCGGCTGTGAGCTCGTCCAGGGCCTTTTCCACCTGATTCACAACTGTTCCGTTGGGAAGGGCATACGCAAACAGCCTTTCGTTGTAGGTGTAGGTCCATTTGCCGCCTTCCGGGTCTATCCAATGGTTGTGTATGCCCTCAACAACCTCCAGCCGGTACGCTTCGAGGTCGTCCAACCCGCCGGGAAAAGCACGGTGGATGCGCGGTTCGGCAAACGGGTCGCGCACCACGATGGTTACAGTTGCATCGCGGCTGGGAGGGTCTCCCTCGCGGTCGTACTGCGTGGGAATACTGGTTCCATGCTCCCAAGTGGCGAGCACCGCCTTCTCCCATGCTTCCGGCAGGTTCTGCCCCTCCACAGCGATGAGCGGCGGGTTCCCGGGCACAATCCACACGGATGAACTGCTCATTTGGTGCCTCTCCTCAGCGCACAGCGGTTTTTGAATTTTGCCAGCACTAGAATCGGTATATGCGCATGCATTCTGGAGAGGCCGCTGGAAAAACCATCAAGGAGCAATCAGCACAGCGCGGATTGGGCATCCATCGCCGCCGGGCACCAAAAGGGGAAGGCATATCAACTCGTATGGGCCGGCGGAAACCGCGCCGAGGTTCAGGCCCTCCAGCACCACCACATCGCTTCCCAGAAGCGCATTGTGTGTTGGCGCGCCGGGCGTGCCGAACGGTTCAATTGAAAGATAATCAATCCCCACCAAGCGGATGCCTTTGGAGACAAGCCACTTGGCACCGTCCTCGGCTACGGCGATAAAGTCGCGCTGGAAAGGCCTTCCCAGGTCCCTCCAAAAATCGGAGTTGCGGGTTTTAAGCAGCAGTCTGGTTGTTCCATTTGGCACCGATGCCGCTTCCAAATCGCCGGCCGTGATGTGGCTCGAGAGGTGCGAAAGGTCCGCCACCCAGCAGGGGCCGATCAGCTCATCGGGATGTATCTGATCCAGTCGGCGGCCTTCTGGGATGAAGTGGAACGGAGCGTCTAGATGCGTGCCTGTGTGCGAACTGAAAGAAAAGACGGATGTGTTGCACCCATGCCCGGCTTCTATGCGCGCCGCCGGCGCTATTTGAACCGGCGGGTCTCCGGGCCACACAGCCATGCCTTCCCGTATTGGAACCGTGATGTCGAAAAATCTCCGCTGTTTCATGGATGTTGAACAAAAGAGAAATTTAAGCCTTTGCCGGCTCCGGAGTACGGGTATTCTGTTCGCCGTCTTCGCGAGAGAAAGCTTCCACCTCCCTCAGCACACTTTCGGCCAACGGCGAGCGCAGCCCCAAAGCCGTTTGAGTTGCAAGCAAACCGGCCGGCACGCCCATGTCGTAGGCCTTGCCTTCCACCTCGAGGGCGAGGTAGCGCTGTTGGCTTCTGAGCAGTTCCTGCGCATTGGTAAGCTGGATCTCGCCGTTTATGCGGATGTCTCTATCAATATGGTATTTGATGCAGTCGTAAATGGCGGGCGGAAGCACATGCATACCGAAGAAGCACAGATAGACTCCCTCTTCTAAGCCGGGTGTGCGCAGGAAGCGCCTGGCGTATTCCGGAGAAGGTTTCTCATAGATAGCCGTGGCCTCGTACAAGCGCGGCTCGCCGGGAACGGGCGTTCCGGCAACGGTACCGTATAGGTGCAGAACCCTCTCCGGTGCGCGCCATACACCTGAGACCGGAGCACCGTGCTTTTCGTGACAGCGTATCATCTGGGTGGCACAGCGCTCGTTTTGATCCGTGATGTACACATGGTCGCCCAACATTAGGAGGAAGCTTTCATCCCCGGTGAAGCGGCGGGCGCAGTAAACAGCATGGCCGTATCCCTCCGGCCTTTCCTGCACGGCGTATGTGATTCGCTCCGCCAAGCGCTCCAGCTTGGCTGCCTCCTCCACAGCCCAAGGTTTGGATGAAAGCGAGTTGAGAAGCTCCACAGGAGGTCTAGCAAAGTACCGCCTGTACTGCTCGAGGGACTCCGGAGAGGCAACGATGCATATCTCCTCCACATGCGCCGCAAGCGCCTCGCCCGCTATGATGTGGATAACCGCTCGGGCCACTCCGTCCACATCCACCAGCGGGAAAAGCTCTTTTTGAACCGCCTGCGTGCCTGGGTAAAGGCGGGTGCCCTTCCCCGCCGCTGTAATAACCGCCTTACGTACTCTATTCATAAGCTTGACTCTCGCATGCCGACAAGTTAATTTTAATTACTGTAACTTCAATTTGTGCACCCCGAACTCAAGCGCGCCCGGCGAACTGCCGCGGAACACGCGGGCTGTTAGTCCCGTAATTTTATGGTATTCCTCGCATATGTTTTGCACGATATTATCAACATCGCCGAATGCCAGAAAAGCCACAGCGCCTCCGGATCCTCCGCCGGTGATTTTGGCACCGAATATGCGTCCGCCGGAACCGCTTTGGGCGGATGACCGCGCCAGATTCACGATTAAGTCCGTTTCTCGGGCACCAAGGGCTATCCTGCGGCCGTAGCTCCAGTGAGATGCATACATCAAATCTCCTGCTTCTTCTAGCATCTCTATATTACCGGTCCTGTTAGCCGCATCCAACACCTCGATAAAGCGGCGCACGCGGGCGTTTTCGTATACAGCGTGTTCCGTGCATGCGCGTACGGAGTAGATCTCGTTAGGCTGAACCTGCGTAACCGCATCCGGGGTTTTCCCGTACCGTTTGATGAACTCCTCGCCTTTCATTTTAGCTGGCAGAAGATGGCGGTAGCGGTGCCAGTACTCCTGCGGGGTGATGTTGCATAGATACCCGCCGAAGTCTTGACCGGTTTCTTTCATAAGGATAGCAAGACCCATAAAAGCGGCGGTTCTGGCGCGGGTGTATCTAGCTCCGCCCACAGAATGCTTCACACCGGAATCTACGGCGAACACGCAGCACCCATCTGGAAGCCTGTGAAAACCGAGCAGTTCGTGGGGTTGGCACAGCAGGGCAAGAAGTTCGTTCTGGCGACCCAAAGCGCTGGTTACTTGGTCCATTATACCGCAGGGAGCTCCGGCTACTCGGTTTTCCACAATTTGGCAAAGCCTGGCAAGCTGTAGGCCTTCCAACTCGATGCCGTAGGCGGCGGCTGCGGCGCACATTGCGGCCACTTCTATTGCGGCAGAGGAGGAAACCCCCGCGCCGATCGGCACCGAGCTGTGAATGAACACATCGGCGCCGCCTGGCAGTCGGCTTACCACACCCTCGGCCAGCAGGACGTAAAACGCACCACCGACATAAGCCGACCACCGCCTGTCCGGGTCGGATGTGAAGAGTTTTTTTGCATCCTCGTAGCCGATCAAACCGTCTGCACGGTAAAAGCTGTCCAGGTGCGTTTCGAAGCGCGGCGCAAAGCCCTCCCTTTCTATGCTGTAGCTCCACAGGCGCAGTTGGCCGTCTGCACGCGGACGAACGGCGGCGAAAGCCGCCTCCGCAAGCGTGCCCTCCAAAACAACCGAACCGGAGTAGTCGCCCACGCCGCCCATTACGTCAATACGGCCGGGTGCGCGTGCAATGAAGCACTCCGCATCAGATTGGCCCCGCTCTTGGTGGGACAAGAAAAACTCCCGGGCCTGCGTTTTGATTAGGTTCAAGAAAGTTTCGTAGTCGCTCTGTCGCATTTTCTATTTTCCAAGTTCTCCGGAGAAGGGATTAATCCTTTGCTGTGCACATGCCAACAGAATCGGCACCCCTCATCCGGCAGAGCGAGGCTTGGTAACAGAGCATGGTGTACACTGCGCAGGCACTGCAAACCACCGCGTTTGTGTTCTACCCAAGGCATGTGCACCTTGGGCTTCATG
>JBMFPP010000044.1:0-10825 GCA_049969055.1 Armatimonadota bacterium
GCCGCTTTCAGCGTTCGCCGGCGCCTTGGCGGCTATATCGATAGTTATTGCTGTTGCGCGCACCGGAGGCCGACTGCCAACGCGCGGGTTTCTGCTGGCCGGTGTGGTTGTCGGCTCGTTTTTCTGGTCCGCAGTTACTTTGCTGTTGGCGCTGAGCGGGCAAAGTATGCAGGAGATTGTATATTGGCTTTTGGGCAGTTTGTCGGGGGCGGATAAGGCGCGCGTTTGGATGGCAGGTCCTTTATCTGCGCTAGCCGCTTTTGGCATCTGGCTTTTCGCTAAGGACTTAAATTTGATCTCATTGGGAGAGGAGCCTGCGCACCACCTGGGGGTGAAGGTGGAGTTGGTTAAGCACCTGATAATCGCCCTGGCCGCTTTGGCAACCGCGTCTGCTGTGGCCGTATCTGGAGTGATCGGTTTTGTTGGGTTGATTGTGCCGCACATGGCAAGAAGCTTGGTTGGCCCGGACCACCGCGTGCTGATACCATCCGCCGCCCTCCTCGGCGCAAGCTTTCTGATCTTGGCGGATACCGCGGCGCGGACCCTTTTCGGGGCTGCAGAGCTTCCCGTTGGCGTTTTGACCGCATTGATGGGCGGGCCTTTCTTCTGCTACCTACTGCGCACGAGGGGTCTGCGGTGATGCGCGCTTTTTGAGATTAGCGGTGGGTTTTGAAGATGAACTGCGTGCTTGGACTGGATGTGGGAACTCAGGGGGCTCGTGCTTTGGTGTGCAGCCGCGAAGGGGCGGTTGTTGCCTCCGCCGAAAGCCCCCTGCCCCAGCGCGATTTTGAACTTCCGGAAGGTTGGTTCGAGCAGGACCCGGAGGATTGGTGGCAAGCCGCTTGCCTCTGCCTGCGCCGGGTGGTGCGAAAGCTTCAGGAACGCGGTATTGAAAACAGCTGGATAGCGGCCGTCTGCGTGGACAGCACCTCTGGCACAGTTGTGCCGGTAGACCGCCAGGGGCGCCCACTGCGCAGAGCCATCATGTACAACGACGGTCGGGCCGCGGCCGAAGCCGAAGAGTGCAACCGAGCCGCCGGAGCACCCATGTTCAACGCTTCCTTCGCCCTTGCCAAAATATTGTGGGTGCGGCGGCACGAGCCGGAGGTGTACCACAACGCGTACAAGTTTATCCACGCGGCCGACTTTATTGTGGGAAAGCTCACAGGCTGTTGGAATGTTTCGGATTTCTCCAATGCATTGAAAACAGGCTACGACCTTGAGCAGATGGCCTGGCCCGGTTATATTGAATCTGCCCTTGGGATTCCGCTGAGTAAACTGCCGCTTGTTGCGGCAATGGGAGATCCGATAGCAGAGGTGGGCCGCACTGCATCCGAGCAGACCGGACTTGCAGAAGGAACAACCGTTGTGGCCGGAATGACAGACGGGACCGCCGGTTTTGTTGCATCTGGGGCCGCCGCTCCGGGGGATTGGAATACCACTTTGGGAACAACCTTGGTTGTGCGCGGCGTCTCGGAGAAGCCGGTGCGCGATCCTTTGGGCCGCGTTTACAACCACAGGCATCCCCAGGGATATTGGCTTCCGGGCGGTGCCAGCAATGTGGGCGGAGAATGGCTTGCCAAAAACTTCCCGGGGAGGGACTACGCAGAGCTCGACAGCAAAGCAGAGCCGCTTCTGCCAACCGATTTGGTGCTTTATCCCTTGGCGAGAAAGGGAGAGAGGCTTCCCTTCTTGCATGGAAGCGCAGAGGGTTTTGTGATCGGATGTGTAGAGAGCGAGGCGGCTTTCTACGCGGCCGGGCTGGAGGCGGTAGCGCTGGTTGAAAGGTGGATATACGAGCTTTTAGATTCCCTCGGCGCCGGATACCCAAAAGCGGTGTTTACCACCGGCGGCGGTGCCCGCAGTAGGGTGTGGTCCCAGCTTAGGGCAGATGTTCTTCAGGTGGAAGTGAGGGTGCCGGAGATAAGCGAGGCGGCAATGGGTTCGGCTGTGCTTGCCGCATCGAAAACGCTTTACGGCAGTTTGGAGGACGCCAGCAGAGCCATGGTGCGCATTGGATATAGTGTGAAACCTCGGTCGGAGCACGCAGAAATTTATGAGCAAAAGCTTGGCGCTTTGCGCAAGGCATGCGCAGAACGCGGGTACTTGTCTGCAGGAGCGTAAGGGGCGAAATGCGTAGGCTGAATGCGCATATATTTAAGGCTTGCGATATACGCGGGTTGGCCGGTACCGAGATCACTGCCGATACAGCTTACAGGATAGGCTGTGCGGTTGGCCTTCTCGCCAAAAGGAAGTTGGGCCTAGAAAGCCCGCGCATCTTCGTTGGCGGCGATGTGAGGCCGAGCACTCCTGAGCTTATGACCGCCGCTATAGAGGGCCTTTTGGCGTCCGGCTGTTCCGCGGTTGATTTGGGAGTTGTTCCCACGCCGGCTTTTTACTTCGCTCTCGAAGCCATGGAAGCAGACGGGGGTATCATGGTCACTGCTTCGCACAACCCTGCGCCGTTCAACGGCTTCAAACTGAGAGTCGGCCGAATGCCCATTACGCCGGAAGAGATCGAAGAGGTGCACCGCCTGGCCGAAACCGCTTCTCCTACAGGAGTGCGCATTGGGAGTGCAGTTCGCATCGATGTACTTCCCGCTTACGAAGAGCACGTGCTCAGCACGGCACCTGCGCCGAAGCCGCTTTCGGTTGTGGTGGACTGCTCTAACGGCTGTTATTCTGGGATAGCTCCAAATCTGCTTCGCCGGTTGGGAATGCAGGTGCATGAGCTTTTCTGCATGCCGGACGGTACCTTCCCGGGGCATCCGCCGAACCCAGCCGTGGTATCCAACCTGAGCGCGTTGTGCCAAAAAGTGAAGGAAGCAGGGGCGGACCTCGGCGTTGCTTTCGACGGTGACGGCGACCGGGTTGCGTTTGTGGATTCGCGCGGGCGCCCGGTGACAGCCGATACCGCCGCTGTGATCTTTATCCGCAACATCCTCCATGGAAGCGCTGGCCGCAAGGTGGTGTACGATCTTAAATGCTCCATGGCAGTGGAGGAGGCCATCCGCCAGGTTGGCTGTGTGCCGCTTATGGAGCGGTCCGGCCACACTTTCATAAAAACGCGGATGCTTTTGGAGAAGGCGGTTTTCGGCGCTGAGATCAGCGGGCACTTCTTCTACGAAAAGCTGTGGGGTGGAGACGACGGCCTGTTCTCCGCTTTGGTTATGATGGATCTGGTGGGCCGGGTTGCTCCGCTGGCGGAGCTGGCAGACGCAGTTCCTACTTATTCCATAACGCCCGACCTACGCATACCGGCAGAGGGGCTGAACGTGCCGGAGGTGCTGGAGCGCCTCAAAAGCGCGGCGGAAGGTGATGTAAGCCTGCTGGACGGGCTGAGAGTTGTTTACCCAGAGGGGTGGGCGCTGTTCCGCCCCAGTGTTACTGAGCCGGCGGTTACCCTCCGCTTCGAGACCCGGCGCCCTGAGGATCTGCGGGTTGTCGTCCAGCGGTTTTTGGCGCCGACTCCGGAGCTTCAGCAGAGGGTTTTCGATGCGTTGGAGAAGGCCGGCTTGTAGAGCGGCTTTCACCCTCGGTTCCCGTTTTCAGATGCTTGCCCTTATCTCCCCTTTAGCTCTCGATGCTTCCTCTCGTCCCCACAATGGAAAGGCTGAAGATAAGGACAGGCGGCCAAGAGAAAGAATTGGGGCGGTAAAGGCGGTATGTTTGCTTTTGCATTTGAGTCCTTTGGGAAGATGATAGTATAGGGAGGGGTTTTATGCGGGCATCGGGATTTGTTCTTCTCACAGTGTTGCTTTGGGGTATAGCGCCGGTCTTCGACAAGCTCGGCGTTGCAAAAGTGCGTCCGGAGGTGGCCACCACCATACGCAGTTTCACGGTGCTGGTGTGCATAGCCGGGTATTTGGTGGTTTCGGGGCTTGCCAAGCAGGTGCTCTCGGTGGATCTGCGCAGTGCGGCGCTGATAGCCGCGGGCGGAATTGTGGCCGGACTGCTTGCTCAGGTTACCTACTTCTACGCGATGAAGGCCGAGCAGGCATCTTGGGTGGTCCCCATGGCATCCTCTTACCCGGTAGTGACTCTGCTGGTGGCGGTGGCTCTGCTTGGAGAAAAACTGAACTTAGCGAAAGCGGTCGGCACCTTAATGGTGGTAGCCGGGCTGTACATAATCCAACTTGGGCGGCGCTGAGGAAAGCTGAAGGGCTGGATAGTATCTTTTGAGAATCTGCTGCCAGTTCATGCCGCTTTCGGCGGCGGCTTTTGCGCCCCACTGGCACAGTCCGGCGCCGTGGCCGTATCCCCGCCCTTCGAAGACGTAAGAGCGCCCCTGTTTGCGCACGTAAAAGAGCGCACTGCGGATTCGCCTGCGCCCCAGTGCTCTGCCGGCACAAAGCCAGAACTTTGTTCCGGATATCTGTTTGCCGTTTATCTGAAGTTGGCGCACCCGTCCTGATCCATCTCGAGAAGCTACTTTCACCGTGCGGGCATTCTGAAGCAGAAGACCGGCTTCCCGTAAAACTGCTTCCATTTCTCGCGCGCTCAGCACTGTTCTCCACCGGAACCATGGAGAGCGTGAGCAAGCCCACTCTCCATTCAGTCCTTTTTGGTTTCGGCCAAGAGTTGGTAGCTTATCCTGAACACTGCGCAGGTACTCCGTTCCCGGCGGTTTAGGCTCACCAGCGGAGCAGGCGGTAATCCCGCCGCAACAAGAATGGTACAGAGCCGCGGCGGGAAGCCCGCGCCACAACAGTATCCATCCTCTGGTCATTCGAACCGCCGCGTCGGCCCGAGCAGATGGGCGGCAGCCTTGGTAAAGTTGGCAGTGGGTGAGACTGCACACGTCGTACCCTTCTGTTTTGTGCCTGCCCATAATTGATAGTGCATAGCTTCGGCACACAACCGCCTGGGCCGCCTGCGCTTGCAGGGGCCAATAGGGCGGCATTTCAGAGGCCACCACGTCGCGCACGTACTGTTCCAAAGGCAGTTCCAGCACCGGCTGGAGCACCCCCCTGCGTACATAAAAACGCATCAGTCCGCTGTAGGCTCGGCCGCGGATTACAAGCGCACTGCTTTTTTGCGGAAGGTTTAGCCAAACCGACGGCACTGCTTCCTGGGGTTGAAGCACCAGCATTCTGACGCGGCGCGGTAATTCGCCCGGGCGGCGAAAACCCACCATGCCGCCGTCTGCGGATACAGACACGCGGTCGCCGTGGTGAAGCCGCAGGAACAGGATGCTGTCGCCGCCGCGGGCAATCCAGCGGCCGTGAATATTTATCGCCAGAGTCTGCGGGGGAGGAAGAAGGGCTATTCCAACACGCACGATCGGCGAGGGCACAGCATGTGCTTTTGCACCGAACGTCAAGATCAGAACGGCGAGAGGAAAAGATATGCGCATTTTTCTCCGTCTGGCGGCGTATGCAAACCCAACAAGGTGTTTTCTCTGATCGTCTTAATTTCCCTCTTGCGGTGCTTGCCCCCGCTCCTTGGCCATCCAGTTTTCACCCGCCTTCGTTCCCAGTCCCTCTCCCGAAAGCGGGTGATGGGGACTAAGCCCCCCTTCTCCACGCAGTAGAAGAAGGGGATTAGGGATGAGAGCAGGCGTAACGGTTCCTTGGTTGGCAGGGCTTTTCAAAGCCCTACCGCTTGTCAAGCGGCGTTGACGCACCTTCTGCTCAAGTGGTACAATGGCACCGTGTTGTTGAAAAACTATCGAAAGGAGCGGTTTTAATGCAAAGCCTGCCGTCTAACATCGCCGCGGAGGCGGTTGACACTCAACAGGTTGTCCAATGGTACGACGATCACTGCATGCGCACCTACAGGCGGCTTCCCGTGGTGTTCGTCCGCGGGGAGGGGTGCTACTTGTGGGATGCTGAAGGCCGTCGCTACCTGGACCTGGTGAGCGGCGGACGCGCAGGCAATGCGCTGGGGCATGGAAATCCGAAAATTGCCGAGGCTGTAAGCAAGCAGATTGCAGTCCTGCCCTACCTTTCCAACGATTTTTACCATTATTTTCAGGGAAAGCTGGCGGCAGAGCTGGCGAAAACAACAAACTGCAAACGCGCTTTCTTTGTGAACTCCGGTGCCGAGGCAAACGAAACCGCTATCAAACTTGCCCGCAAATGGGCGCATCAAGTGCGGGGCATAGAAAAGCCGGAGATTATCAGCTTTTTTGACTCCTTCCACGGCCGCACACTGGGGGCGCTAACCGCTACCGGACAGCCAAAGTACCATCGCGGATTTGAACCGCTTCCCGAAGGGTTCCGCTATGTGCCGTTCAATGATGCAAAGGCATTGGAGGAAGCGATTACTCCGTCCACGGCCGCCGTTATGCTTGAGCCGGTGCTCGGTGAGAGCGGAATAAAGCCTGCCGCGCCCGAGTTTATGCAGGCGGTCCGAAGGTTGTGCGACCAGAGCAACATCCTGCTTATTTTGGATGAAGTGCAGACGGGTTTCGGCCGCACCGGCCGCTTCTGGGCCTTCGAGCACTACGGAATCCAGCCTGATATTTTAACAAACGCAAAAACTTTGGGCGGCGGTCTCCCCATAGGTGTTTGCTTGGCCACAGAGGAAGTGGCCTCCGCTTTTGGCCCGGGGGACCACGGCTGTACCTTTGGCGGCAACCCGATATGCTGTGCAGCGGCTCTGGCATCTCTGGAGTATGTGCGCGAGAACAACCTTGTCGAAAATGCCGAAAGGGTTGGCGATATTCTGCGCCGCCGGCTTGAGGAGATGGCCGTTCGCACCAAGGCTGTTGCGGAAATCCGCGGCATGGGCTTGATGATAGGAGTGGATCTGGTGCGCCCGGTGGCACAACAGGCTGTTCTGAAAGGGCTGGAGCACGGTTTGGTGCTGACCGCTTCCAGCGAGGTGACACTGCGGCTTCTGCCGGCGTTGGTGTTCGGCGAAACGCAGGCCACAGAGGCCGCTTGGGCCCTGCAGAATGTTATTTACGAAGTTGGAGGTGCCCCATAATGCGCGACCCTTTGGCCCACGACGTAACCCTACCCAGGATTTTAGCGGAGAACACGCTAAAAGGCCGCGATCTGCTTTCAATAGGGGACCTAACCGCCGATGAAGTTGAACTTGTGCTTGCAACCGCAGTAAAGTTGAAAGCAAGACGCTCTATCGCTTTCAGAGAAGATGAGTTTAGGCGCTCCCTTGAGGGCAAGGTTTTGGCGCTTTTATTCGAAAAAGCTTCCCTAAGAACGCGGGTTACCTTCGACATCGCCATGAGCGAGCTGGGCGGCCGCGCTTTGTACCTTGGACCCGACGAGGTTGGCCTCGGAAAGCGGGAGAGCGTGCCGGACGTTGCGCGGAATCTGGAGCGGTGGGTCAATGGTGTAGCCGCGCGCGTGTTTTCCCACCAGAACCTGGTTCAGCTTGCGGAGTTTTCGAAAGTGCCGGTTATAAATGCCCTTTCGGACTTGGAGCATCCGTGCCAAGCGCTGGGCGATTTCCTTACGCTCTACGAGCATTACCAAAGGCTTGCCGGTTTGAAACTGGCGTTTGTTGGCGATGGAAACAACGTTTGCAATTCTCTGCTTTTGACGGCGGCGCGCACCGGGGTCCATATGGCCGTAGGATGCCCGAAGGGATACGAACCGCCAGAGCAGGTGGTTCAGCGCGCCCTGTCAGATGCTGCGGCTACGGGTGCCAGCATAACCATAACCAACGATCCGGCGGAGGCTGTGCACAACGCAGACGCAGTTTACACCGACGTTTGGGTTTCCATGGGCCAAGAGGCAGAAGCTGAAAGGCGCAGGCAGGCTTTCCAAGCGTACCAGCTGAACGGAAACCTGCTTGCCAAAGCTAAGTCCGGTGCGGTTGTTATGCACTGCCTTCCGGCGCGGCGGGGCGAAGAGATAACCGACGAAGTAATGGACAGTCCTCAATCTGTGGTGTTCGACCAGGCGGAAAACCGCCTGCATGTCCAAAAAGCCGTTTTATTGCTGACAATGGGCTGAGCTTCAACCGAACCAAAGCACCCGCATCTAACAGCGGGCTGGGAGTGGAACAGCTATGAGCAAGATCGTATTAGTGTACTCTGGTGGGTTAGATACGTCTGTGTGTATTCCAATGCTGCGCGAGGAGTACGGCTTTGACGAAGTCTATACCGTAACGGTGGATGTGGGACAGCCGCGCGAGGATATCGCCGAGGCCGAAGCGAAAGCTCGCGCGCTCGGCACATACCACACAACTGTGGATGCGCTTGATGAATTCGCGCGGGAGTATATCTTTCCGGCCATTCGAGCCAACGGCGATTACGAGGGATACCCTATAAGCACCTCCATAGCGCGCCCCCTTATCGCACGCAAGGCAGTGGAGGTAGCGCAGAAAGTTGGTGCCAAGGCCTTCGGGCACGGGTGCACCGGCAAAGGCAACGACCAGTTCCGCATAGAGTTTGTGATAAGAGCGATGATGCCGGACGCACAGATCGTGGCCCCTATGCGCGAGCGCAACCTTACCCGGCTGGAGGAGATTGAGTACGCAAAGGCGCACAACGTGCCGGTTTCGGCCACTGCAGAGAAGATATGGAGCATAGACGAAAACCTGTGGGGACGAAGCATCGAAGGTGGGCGTTTGGAGGAGCCGGATTTTGCCCCACCGGAGGAGATATACCGCTGGACCAAGGATCCGCGTTTGGCGCCGGATGAGCCCTGCGTTGTGGAGGTTGGCTTCGAGAACGGTGTGCCGGTGTCTTTGGACGGAAAGACCATGGAGCCTGTGGCTCTGATTCAGGAGGCAAACCGCATAGCTGGTGAAAACGGCGTTGGGCGCATTGACATAATGGAGGATCGAATGCTGGGCCTGAAAGTCCGCGAGAACTACGAGTGCCCGGCCGCCGTGATGCTTCTCACTGCCCACCGCGCGTTGGAGGCTTTGGTGCTAACCGCTGACGAACTGCGCTTCAAGAAGCTGGTGGATATGGAGTGGGGCAGATTGGCTTATTACGGCCTGTGGCTTGACCCGTTTAAAGAGGATCTTGAAGCGTTTATTGACAAGACCCAGAGGCGCGTTGCCGGTACGGTTATACTGAAGCTGTTCAAAGGGGCGGTTGCCGTTATCGGCCGCAGAAGCCCGTATGCCTTGTACTCCGCCGAGCTGGCGTCTTTCGATACCAAGGCGTTCGATCAGCGGGAGGCCACCGGCATAGTGAAAACGCACGGCCTGCAGGCGAGAATGTACCGCTCGTTGGGAATATGAAGCTTTGGGGAGGCCGCTTCTCTTCCGACGCGGCATCGGAAATACGCTCGTTTCTGGATTCGTTCAGCTTCGACGTGCGCCTTGCAAAGCACGACGTGCTGGGAAGCATCGCCCACGCAAAGATGCTGACAAAGTGCGGCATCTTGTCGGCCGAGGATGGCGCCGTTATCGAAAAAGGTCTGCGCAAAATCCTGGAGGAGGTTGAGTCCGGCAACATCCGTTTCAACCCAGATTCCGAAGACGTGCACACGGCGGTGGAGGTTAGACTCAGGGAGCTTATCGGTGAGGCGGCCGGGAAACTGCATACCGCTCGCAGTCGCAACGACCAGGTGGTAACCGACCTGCGCCTCTGGCTCAGAGATGAAATCGCCTCGGTTGATACGGATTTGAAAGGGCTTCAGAAGGCACTTTTGGACCAGGCGGATGCGCACGTGGATACACTTATGCCCGGCTATACCCATTTACAGCGCGCACAGCCCATCGTTTTGGCTCACCACCTGCTGGCGTATTTCTGGATGCTTCAGCGGGATAGAGAGCGCCTTGCCGACTGCCTGCGCAGGGTAGACGTAAGCCCGCTGGGTGCCGCCGCTCTATCCGGCACGAGCTTCCCCATAGATCGTGAGGCCGCCGCGCGCGAATTGGGCTTTTCCGCAGTTGCGCCGAACAGCCTGGATGCCGTTTCCGACCGCGATTTCGCCGTGGAGTTCTTGGCAGCGGCATCGCTTATCATGGTGCACCTTTCTCGCTTGGCGGAGGAGTTCGTTTTGTGGAGCTCCTCCGAATTCGGCTTTGTGGAGCTGGACGATGCATACACCACCGGCAGTAGCATCATGCCGCAGAAGAAAAACCCGGATGCGGCAGAGCTTATCCGCGGCAAAGCCGGACGCATTTTCGGCCATCTGATGGGCCTTCTCACAACGCTGAAAGCCCTTCCGCTGACTTACAACAAGGACCTCCAAGAGGATAAGGAGGCTTTATTCGACACGGTAGATACCCTCCGCAAAGCGATATCGGCCTTTACGGGTATGGTTTGCACCGCGCGTTTCAACCGAGAGCGCATGGAGCGCGCGGCAGAAGACCCGTTCATGGCCGCAACAGATGTGGCGGATTACATGGCCAAGCACGGAGTTCCGTTCCGCCAGGCTCACGAGATAGTGGGGCGCATGGTGCGCTTCTGCCTGGAGCGAAACTGCGCCCTCTCCGACCTAACTCATGAACAGCTGAAATCGTTTTGGAGCGGCTTTCCTCCGGAGTACAAAGTGCCGTCGGCGAGGGAGTGCGCGGCGGCCAGAAACTCGTTCGGCGGCACGGCCCCGGAGCGGGTGCGAGAACAGCTGAATTTAGCTAGGCAGATATGGCAACAGCATACACTCCAGGGCTCAGAGTAAGCCCTTTTACCACAATACGGAAAACGCGCCGCCTGCCGCTTAAAGGCACGGTGTTGGTTCGGGAAGGCGAGCACGTGGAGCCGGATACAGTGGTGGCCCGAACCGAGCTTCCCGGAGTTATGCAAACCGTTAAGGTGGCGGCGCAGATGGGCGTGGAACCGGGGGATGTTGAGAAACTGCTCAAAGTGAAGGTAGGGGACCGCGTCGAAAAAGATCAAATACTGGCGGAAAGCAGGTCCTTCTTCGGTTTGATACGCACGACTTGCAAATCC
>JBMFPP010000045.1:0-10760 GCA_049969055.1 Armatimonadota bacterium
CATACTCAAAGAGCTTCTCAGCCGCGGCACCCGCGTAATGGCAACCACTCACTACGGCGAGCTGAAGGAGTTCGCATACTCTCAGCCCGGCATGGAAAACGCCAGCGTTGAGTTCGATGAAGAATCCTTACGGCCCACGTACCGCCTGATGATAGGAATCCCAGGCAGCAGCCGCGCCATAAATATAGCGGCCCGCTTGGGTATGCCGGAGGAGATTATTCAATCCGCCAAAGAGATGTTCAGCCCAGATCGAGCGCCTTTGGAGGAGATGTACCGCGCCATCGAAGAGGATAGGCGGGCCGCAGCTTTGGGACGCGAATCGGCAAGGCAGGCGCTTGCGGAGCTAGAACAGCTCAGAAAGCGGTATGCGCAGGAGCTGGAGGCCCTGCGCGCAAAAAGAGCGGCTGTTGCGGCCGCCGCCTCCGCCCAAGTTCGGGAGATCGTGCGCAAAGCACAGGAGGAAGCCGAAGCCGCCCTTGCCCAGCTCCGCAGAGCTTCCCGCGAGGGCCGCGAAACCGAGGAGGCCAGAGAACGGCTGTCCCGCGTTCTGCGCGAGGCCGAGGAGTTCCAAAGGAAAACTGAAGAGCCGGAAGCCGAGGTTGAACAGATTGACCTACCCGCAGATGGAGCTGTTGAAGGCCATTCCGACGGTGCGGCAGAGCGCCCCATCCAGCCCGGCGATGCGGTGGTGGTATCACCTTACCAACGCGAGGGAGTAGTACTGCGCATAGATGGAGACAAAGCGGATGTGCAGATGGGAGCGGTTCGAATGACCGTGCCGCTCGACAGCCTCAGGCACACCCGCCAGCCGTCGAAAAAAGCGCCGCCCGCGGTTTCGATCTCCCAAATTACCCTTGCGAAAACCCAAAACTTCTCCAACGAACTGCACCTCAGGGCGATGCGCGCTGACGAAGCGCTTCTAGCATTGGATAAGTATCTCGACGATGCAAGGCTCGCCGGAGTCTCGCCGGTCCGAATAGTCCACGGGCGCGGCACAGGAATTTTGCGGCGGCTTGTGTGGGAATATCTGAAAGACGCACCCTGCGTTAAAAGCTTCCGACATCCGCCCCCAGAAGAAGGAGGAGAAGGAGTTACCGTTGTTGAGTTGACGGTGTGTGAACCATGAAAACAGCTTTGCAGTTTGGCGCCGGCAGTATAGGGCGCGGCTTTATGGGACAGCTCTTCAGCGAATCGGGCTACGAAGTGGTTTTTGTGGACGTGGTCCCGGAGATCGTATCGGAGCTGAATGCGCGAAGGAGCTATCCGCTCAGGATTGCCGGAAACAGCATTCAGGAGCTAATTATTCAGAATGTGCGCGCAGTTAACGCGGCAGACGAGGACGAGGTTGCGAAGGAGGTTGCCCGCGCTGCAATCATATGCACAGCGGTCGGCGCATCCGCCCTCCCCTCGGTGGCAAAACTGCTGGCCCGCGGTCTTTGCCAGCGGACCGACCCGGTCAACATAATTATCTGTGAAAACCTCCCGAGGCCGGCCGAAACCATGAAACAGCTCTTGCTTGAAAACGCTCCATCAAGCCTTCATCCGTTCATTGAACAGAAAGTTGGGCTTGTGGAGGCCGTTGTTGCCAGAATGGTTCCGGTTCAACAGCGTGCCCCAGGTTCGGATCCTTTGTCGGTGACCGTGGAGCCGTACAAACGCCTGCCGGTGAACGCACTTGGATTCATCGGGCCGCCGCCGAACATAGTCGGCATGGAGCCGAAGAGGAATTTTCAAGCCTACGTAGACCGCAAGCTTTTCACCCACAACGCGGGCCACGCCGTCGCGGCCTATCTGGGCCACCTGAAAGGGTATCAATACATTCACGAGGTGGTATCAGACCCGGAGCTGAGGGGCAAAGTGAGGGCGGCCATGGACGAAACAGGCGCCGCTCTCATCCAAAAGCACGGTTTCGACCCGCAGGAACACAGCGAGCACATTGAGGACCTTATTGCGCGGTTCGGCAACGTTGCTTTGGGAGACACGGTTGCACGAGTGGGACGCGACCCGATCCGCAAGCTTGCCCACGACGAGCGGCTGGTTGGCGGGGCACTGTTGGCTATGGAGTATGGGATCGAACCCAAAACCCTGGCAGAAGCCATTGCAGCGGCACTGCATTTCCGCGAGCCGGGAGACCCAAGCGCCGAACGGCTTCAGAAAATGCTGAACGAACACGGAATAGACCGCGTTCTCCAATGCGTATGCGGGCTTGAACCAAATCATCCGCTTGCGGAGATGGTTAAAAATGCTCAACGCAAACTGCCTCAAATTTCGAAACAGAACAACAGAAAAGCTCGATAAATGCACCGGCAAAACGCCCGAGTGCAGTGAAACCGAACAAGTGTGTTCGGTCCATGCAGAGAGGCGTTGGGTAGAGGGGCGCTGGGGAAAACAACGATGAAAGTTTTTACCACCCTCACTTTTTGAAGACGCGTATGTCTGTGCGATCGACCGAATTGTTCTGCCGGCGCACAACCAGCAGTTCTAGCTCGGGGCGGCGGGAAGCCAATTCCTCTAAACAGCTGCTGTTCAGAACAAGTGCTGCGGTTGAAAACGCTTCTGCGTCAGCAGCCGATTCGGCGGTTGCAGCCGCCAGCAGTGCACTTTCAACCGGCCTTCCGGACCTCGGATCCACAACGTGTCCGTAGGTGCGGCCGTTGAGCACCACAGTGCGTCCGTGTGGAGCAGAAACGGAGAGCGCCAGGTTTTTCAATGTGAATGTATAAAGCTGCTCATCCGGCCTAAGCGGGTGCCGAACAGCAGTGGACCAACCTTCGGTGTTTGGCGGCGAACCCAAGCCGTACGCAGTGCTGGTGCCGCCGTGTATAAAAGCCGATTTGATTCCCGCCTCGCGCAGGATGCGAACAGCCCTGTCTACTGCAACGCCTTTCCCGAAAGCTCCCATATCCAGGCTCATTCCCGGCCGCAGAAAACGGACTGTGAAATTTTCTTCATCCAGCTCCAAATGTCTCATGCCGACAAGGCGAAGCGCCTCCTCTATCTCCGCGGAGGGCGGCGCGGCTGAGACCGGCTCCTCCCTAAACCCCCAGCGCGCCATTAAGGGGCCAACAGTTGGATCAAAAGCGCCTTTCGTTTCCTCGCTGAGCGCAGCAGCGTGTTTTAGCACGGCAAACGTCCGCGGGTCCACGCGGACAGGCACCCGGTACGCCTGGGAGTTTACTCTGCTTATATCGCTTCCGGGGAGAAAGCGGCTCAGCAGTTTTTCCGTTTCGAGAATTTCGTTAACGGCTTCTTCTCCGGCCGCTCGGAGGCGAACCGGATCGTCTCCGCACAGCACAACCTCAAAGCGACAGCGCATGGCACTGCAGGCCAGCATTACAAGATCTGACATTTGGGAAAATCTCCTTTAAGGCGCAGGACCCAGACCCACCGCGCGTCTCAGAACAACAGTGGCGTCTTGAACCGTAATCTTTCCGTCCCCGGGCGGCTCCCCCAAGGGAGATACATCGGCAACCTCAAGCTGGCCCGGTAGAGGCTTTGCAATGCCGAGGGCTATGCGCAATGCCGCTACAGCATCTGCGGTTGTTACGCGGCCGTCGCCGTTTACATCCCCCCTGGTTGCCAGCACATGAACGAACCCATCCTCCGACGGGAGGTACATCAAGCCGGGGCCCGCAATAACCGGCGAAGAGTTCAGCGGCCCGCCGGTTCGGTAGGTCCACAGTACAGCACCGTTGGGCTTTATACAGTAAAGCGTTCCGTCTCCGGCCGCCGCATAAACCATTCCCGCAGAATCCAGCACCGGTGCAACCAGCAGTGGACTTTCGGCGCGGAACTGCCAAAGCTTCTCTCCGAAGGGGCTTAGGGCATAGAGATTTCCACTTGTGGATGCAAAGTACACGCTTCCGTCCGCGCCCACCGCCGGAGCGGCCGCTATTTCTCCGCCGACAAAAAACCGCCAAAGCTCCTTTCCATTGGGAGCCACCGCGTAGGCAAACCCGTCGGCGGAACCAAAGTAAACCGTGCCGTCCGCTCCCACAGTGGGTGAGGAGCGAATGCCGGCTTGGGTCCAGAAGCGCCACAGCAGTTCACCGTCTGGGGAAACTGCGTAAAGCGCGCCATCATCACAGCCGATGTAAACCGTGCCGTCCTGAGCTGACGCAGGCGAAGAAACCGTGGCTCCCCCAAGCTTCACCCGCCAAAGCTCTGTCCCGTCCGGGGTAAACGCGGCAAGCTCACTGCCGTCTGCGGCGCAGATTGTGCCGTCTGGGCGGACCACCGGCGATGGGTATCCCCCTCCGTCGGCGGCAAGGTGCGCTTCCCAAAGCAGTTTTCCGGCCTTGGAAACGGCAACCAAACTGCTCGGCTGGCAGACGGCGTAAACCACGCTTTCAACTTCCCCCTGGGAGGTACGGACCTCGGCAACGGCGGGAGACGAGCGCACCCAGCCCTTCTTGCCCTCGGTGTCCGAAAGAGTCCAAACCAGCTCTCCGGAAGGCCGAACCGCCGCCAAAGATTTGTCCCTTGTTCCAATGAACATGGTACCGTCGCCCGCTACAGCTGGCGAGGAAAGGCTGGTGGAAAGCGGTATTTTCCACTTGGCAACAGGGTCTGCAGGTCCCGGAACGCTACTGCGGCCGGTGTGCTGGGGATCGTGGAGGAACATCGGCCAAGGGGCCCCAAAGGCTGTCTGTCTAGGAACAATGGTCAGTTTGGCTGTGGCGAATTTTGCGGGATTCGCCGCAGATACCGCCTTAACTTCAGCAGTGCCCTTGGGAGGGGGAACAGGAGGGGCTGTGTACAAGCCGTTTGCATCCACGGTGCCGTAATCCTCCCCGCCCTCCACGACCCAGGTTACTCTGGTATCCGAAGTGCCTGATAGGTGCGCATAAAGCTGTAAAGACTCGCCGGCTGGAACTACTGCCTCGGCTGGTTCCACAGTTAATATCATGCGCACAAGCTGTATTCGAACCGCGGCGAACTTGGACGGATCAGCGGCGCTGGTTGCTTTCAGCACCGCCTCCGAGTCCGAAGGCAGTTCGCCCGGCGCCGTGTAGATGCCCTCCGGCGATATATCTCCCGGGCCGGAGAGAATGCTCCACTGCACAGATTTGTTGCGCGCGCCGGCGACTTCCGCATTCAAAACCACACGCTCTCCTTCTGAGAGAACAGCCGGTGCTTCCGTAATGAAAACTGAAACCGCAGGGATTTTGACCACGGCTGTGTCGCTCACCTGCGGACGCAGTTTCAGCGAAACGCGAACAACCGACTCAGCGGGGGTAACCGCGGTTTCGGGAGCTGTGTAAACGCCGTTTTGATCGATCGTCCCAGGACCTTCAATGACCTCCCAAAGCAGGTCCGGGTTTGGCTGCTCCAAATTGACTGCGGCTGCGCTGAAAACCACGGAGCCGCCGAGCTCAATCTGAGCTTCCTTTGGAAGCAGACGCAGGTATGGGGTTCCGGAAACCGCTACTGCGGCCGTATCGAAAGCGGCTTCGTCTTCAACGCTTACGGCTTTAATCAGAGCGGTGAACGGAGAGGGCACTTCCGGCGGAGCAGTGTAAACGCCGTCTTCGGAGAGCGAACCCTCTCCGGAGAGCAAAACCCACTTAACCGCCGGATTCTCTGCGTTGGTCACCTGCGCCCGAAGCTGAACGCTCTGGGCGGGGTCAAGCCGCGCTTCCTTCGGCGTTATCCGCACAGAGATAGGGCCGACTATTTCAACAAGCGCCTCTCCGAAAGCGCCGCTGTCGCAGATGCTTACGGCTCTCACGGTGGCCTGTGCGGAGGCGTTCAGCTCCTTCGGCGCTCTGTATTCGCCGGACTGGTCTATTTCTCCCGCTCCTTCAACAAACCAGCGAACGGATGGATCGGTGCAGTTTTCAACGGCGGCGCTGAATTGAGCGGAGCCGCCGGACTTCAAACGCACCTTCGATGGGATTACAGCAACCTTTACAGCCGGCACGGTTATCTTCACATCTGCGAAAGCCTTCTCGTCTTCTGTGCTGACGGCGCGCACTAAGGCGGCTGTTGGGGTTTTAATCGGCGGAAGGGCGCGGTACACACCCGTGTCTGCTTCCAATGCACCGGGTCCGGAAACCAACAGCCACCGCACCGGTGCTTCGCTGTACAGCGCCTTGGCTTGAAGCCGAACCGTACCGCCGACGGGCACCGTTACCTCCGCGGGTTCTGCAACCACGCGTATGCGTGGAAGCACCGTGAGGAGCACCTCGGCGGTTTTGGTGGGGTCTTCGGTGCTTACGGCTTTTAAGATTACTTTCGCCGGTTCATAGATTTCCGAAGGCGCTGTGTAGACCTTTCCTTCAAGTCTGCCGGGGCCGAGAAGCGTCCAAGAAGCCGTGTTCTTGGTGCCTCCACGCACTTCAACATTCACAGCAGAGGAGTCTCCCGCGCGAATGGTGGTTTTTTCTGCGGAAACGCTCACCTGCACAGCTGGGATGCGGATTAAGACATCGGCGAATGCGCGGATATCCTCCTCGCTTTCCGCACGCACTTTTACCAAGACAGGCGTTTCAGCAACATCTGGGGCTTTGTACAAACCGGTTTGTGCGTCAATACTGCCCGGGCCTTCGAGAATTTTCCAGATAACGCCCAGCTGTTCGGCACCCCAAACCCGCGCCTCGATTCGCACGCTACCGCCAACTGGAACCTCATATTCGTTTTTGACAGCCTCCACACGAACCTGCCTTATGGTTACGCGGGCTTCAGAAAAAACCGAAGGATCCTCAAGAGAGGCGGCGCGAATCACAGCGCTTGCGGGGACATCAGGGTTGGGCAATGACTGCGGCGCAGTGTAGAGGCCGCTTTCGTTCACCGTGCCGGGGCCTTCAACCACTTCCCATTTCACACCTCCACCCAGGTATCTCAGCTCCGCGCTGAACAAAATAGTCTTCCCGACGTGCACTTCCGCATAGGAGGGACGAACGGTGACAGACGCCTTCGGCAGAATGGCAACCACAGCCTGTGCGGAGGCGCTTGGGTCCTCTGCGCTGACGGCCGCAACAACCGCCACCGCCGGCTCCCGAAGATCCGATGGAGCTGAGAAGACACCGTCCGGTGATATATCCCCCGGGCCGGTTACAACCCCCCAGCTTACCTCACCCGACGTGCCGTTTCTCACCGCTGCCTGAAACTTTTGATTTTCTCCCGCTCTTACCTGCGCTTTGCCCGGCTCAACAGAGACGCTTAAACGCGGTATTTCGATCACCGCATCTGCATGGGCTTTCGGGTATTCCGCGGAAACCGCCCGAACCACGGCGCGCGCCGGCGTGCTCATCGGCGGCACAGCGGTATACTCACCGGTTTCCTCATCGACGGCACCGGGACCGCCAATAAGCTTCCACTTGACTGTTGGATCCGCCGCATATCGGACCTCTGCTGTGAGGCGCGTCTTTCCACCAACAGGCACCGGCTTCGGGGGATGAATTACCACAACCGGAATTGGCTGTACAAGAAACCTAACCTCGCCGAACTTGGTTTGGTCCTCCAGGCTTACCGCTCTTATCACAACCCACTCCGCTTGCTGAAGAGCTTCAGGGGCGCGGTAAAGGCCAGTTTCAGAGTTTACTTCTCCGGGACCCTGCCGCAGGGCCCAGGCAACCAAGCCGGTTGTGCCGTTTTCCACCGCGGCTTTCATTTGCCACTGTTCTCCAGCCCTCAGTGGATGCGGCGGTCCCTCGACCTTAACCGAAAGCTCCCGGATTTGAACCGATACTTCGGCGGAGCTGAACGGATCCGCCAAACTGCGGGCCCGAAGCACGGCTTCGGCCGGCGTGGTAAGGGTTTGAGGAGCTAAGTAAACAACCGTCAGCTCGTCTATCTGCTGGATGCTGCCCGGGCTGTTTTCGTCCAAAGACCATTCAACAGAGTTCTCCTCGCCCGGAAGTATGTTTTCCAGCACTGCTTTCAGCTCGAGCTTTCCGCCGACGTTTACAGCCGGCTTTTCCGGCTGAATGCGGACCAAGACGTCCGGAGCGAATTCAACCACAGCCTGGCCTCTGCGGCGGCTGTCCTCGCGGCTTACAGCAACCACAACCGCGGTTTGGGAGCGCGGGCGGCTCAAAGGGGCCAGATACCGACCCGTTTCGTCGATGGTGCCCAGGTCCTCCCCATCTTTCTGTTCAATGCTCCAAATCACGCCGGGGTCATCCGCGTTGGAGACCTCGGCTTTGAAGAACACCTCGGAATTGCGCCGAACAATCACGCGCCTTGGCAGTACCTGAACGGAGATCGGTTCACGCACCGCGAGTGTGCCTTCGCGGGAATCGAACGAAAACGACGCTCCTCCAGTTGAAACGGCGGTGTAGGGCACTAGTCGGTATTGTGAGTTGAGGGGGGCGTCCTTAGGAACTTCCACCCAAGCAACAGCAATGGTTCCGGGCGCCTGTTCTGCCTCTCCCAAGATTACAAACCGTCCACCGCCCAAATCGTAGACTTTGGTTTCAAGAGGGAACAGATCGCCCGGCTCTAATTTCGAAACTCGAAGGAGAGGTGCGCCGGACGGTCCAACCGTGCTCAGGCCCACCACCGGATAGGAAGGTCGGCCCGCCCATCGGTTCACATACAATGGGACCGCCGCGGTCTCGCCAGGCGCGGCGCGGATGTTCGGCGCCTGCACAACGGCTTCGGGCGGCAGAATGGTCAGAGGACTGCTTCCCGTGCTGATTTCAATCCGATTGCCGTCGGCATCGTACAGGTCAAGCGTGAGGCGGAAGTCGTACTGTCCTGGCAGAGCGGTTTCCAGCACTTTAAGGGGGAAAACGGCTAAGACTCCTGGACCGCTTGCCTCCTCGCGCATAGAAAGCAGGGACAGCTCGGCTTCGGAGGATGGTGAGGAGGATCTTGCCGCATATGAGGCGTTTTGGACGAGCGGGCCCGGGCGCGGCGGTGCTTGTGCGTTAACACCCACCTCAAACTCGAAGCCTTGAGCCCCGGGAGGAGCGGATGCTTTTATACCCCCCTTTGCAACGCCAACTACGTTTGCGTCCACCTCCACCAAAAGCTCCACTGTGTCGCCCGGCATGGCGGTATCCGGCTTCGGATGCACCCAAGCGAATCCAATCGGCGTGAAAATGATTATGCTCTGAGAGGCGGAAGCCGACGGGTCCTCCACGCTGGCGGCGGTTATTACCACCGTTGCAGGTTTTTCCACATCCGGGGCTGTGAAAACAGCTTGGCCTATTCCAACTGCGCGGAGTGAGTCCGAGGGCGCGCCGCTTATGCTCCAGGTTACATCTGCGTTGGAAACGGCGTTGAGAACAACAGCGGTGAGAACGGCGGATGTGGTTTCACGCACTCTTTTAGGAGCGGAAAGCTGTACGCGGACGGGAGGCAGTATCGTAATCTCTGCCGAGGCGAAAGCTTTGGCATCAGCGGCGCTTTGGGCAACCACCACAGCCTTGGTGGGCTGTTGAACTTCGGCAGGCGCTGTATATACGCCGTCATCCGAAACCCATCCGGGCCCTTCACGAATGCTCCACAGCACGCGGGGATCCGAACTGCCTTGAACAATGGCTTTGAGCTGGATGCGTGTTCCCATGCGTATGCGCGCGCTCGGCGGGGTTACGGATACGGACGCACGGGGTAGAATTTCGATTTCGGCTTCTGCGTAGCGGCTTGGATCTTGGTTGCTGACGGCTCTGATCACGGCTTTGAAGATGGATGCGGCTTCCGGAGCGCGGTAAACACCGCTTTGGTCTAGCTCTCCCGGTCCGGAAACGATCTGCCAGCGCACCGACCGATCTGCGCCTGCCAACACATCGGCAGAGAAGGCAACCGCATTGCCGAGATGCACCTGCGCCTTGGCCGGAGTTATTTTTACAGACACCGGATGGATGGAGATTTTGACGTCTGCTGTTCTAGAGGGGTCTGCACGGCTGACAGCCCGCACGACCGCGAATTCCCCATCGGAGGCCTGGCGGGGGCTTGAGTAAACACCGCCTGCATCGATACTGCCTCTGCCCTGCAGAATGCTCCACGAAACAGTTTGGTCCACCGCACCAAGCACCTGCGCCGAGAAAGAGACCGCACCCCCTGCAACCACGAAAGCTTCTGACGGGCTGATCTTCACCGATACATCTTCCAACTGCACCACCGCACTGCCAACACCCGGGCGCAGGGGGTCCGCGGAAAGCGCTTCAACCACCACCTCTCTCGAGCCGCCTGTGTAGGTTTCCGGTGCCGAATAGCGGCCTCCTTGTGCAATACTGCCGGGTCCTTCCGCTATTCGCCACTCTACTTGGGCGGGGCTTCCGTTGGGCCACACTGCTGTAAAATCAACGGTTCCACCGAGCGGCACTGAGACGCCGTTTGGAACAACGGTCAGCTTCTCGCCGTCTCCCAGGAAGACCACAGCGTATGCCACGTTGGTGGGATCAACGGTGCTCTCGGCGCGGATCCAAACCACCGGCGATGATGGGGCCAAGGGAGCCCTGTACAGGCCGCTTGAAGTACCTATCGAGCCGACACTGCCTTCGCCGACGATGCTCCAGCGGGCCTGAGCAAGAGCGTCTCCACGGAAAGCTTGGAATTGGATTTGGCTGTTCGGACGTGCCCAAGCTGGAGAGGGCTTTATGGAAAGCCGGGCTTCCAGTATCCGTATCCAAACTCGGGAGACAGCGTTGGGATCTGTGGTGCTCCTTGCGGTTACAACCGCGTAACTGTCGTGAGGGGTGTCGATAGGGGCTTTGTAAACCCCGGAGCCGATCCATCCAGGGCCGCTTTCGACCTGCCAGCTTACCTGGGCGGGAGAGCCGTCATCGGTGCGGGCCTCGAGCGCAAGA
>JBMFPP010000046.1:0-10756 GCA_049969055.1 Armatimonadota bacterium
GGCAAATTTCTGCTCAATGCAGGCAATTAAGCGGCTCCTGGCTTCATCCATCATCTCAAGCAGGCGTTTCGGATCATGCTCGGGTTCCTGAAGAGAGGCGTAATCCGGCTCGCGGCCGGTTTCCAAAGACTGAAGGGCGGCCCGGTCGTTGCTGATAAGGTGGGCAAGGGTCTCGACTATGCTTTTGCACTCCGGGTAAGGCTTCCAGGTCCACTGATCATCACGAAGGCTTTTCAAATGCTTAAGGAAAGTTTCACGAGAACTGCGAAGGTTCCCGAGAAGATCCGTTACTCCAAAGCTCATTTTTCCTCCCCCAGCGAAAATGGTTGGGAATATATTCTAAGCCAGCGGCCGCCTACCTTCCGAATATGAAGAAGCCTCTTCTAAAGAGAAAGCTCAGGGCCGCAGCCGGCTTCCTGCGATAGGCCAAAGTTCAGCCGACGGCGGCCCTGAGGTTAACAACCGCGGCGGCAGTGAGGTAGCAGATGAGGTAAAGAAATGTGGTAACGCGCATAAGACCAGCGCCAAACCCAGGTTTGCGGCGTCTATACCATTCCAAAACAGCCAGCGGTACCACGAAAGAGGCTACCTTAACACAGCACATAACCCCAAGCCCCCACTGCAGATAAAACTGGAGGATGGGATTTGCCTCCGCACAGCGTCCCGAAGCAATAAGCACCGCCGTAACAACAGTATCCAGCCAGCAGATGCCCGCTAAAACAATACTATCCGTTGATATGTTAAACATTGGCTTGGACGGGCACGGCGCCTCCCTCCGCTCAGTGCCCGCCGACAGGCACACCCTGTTGCCCTCACTGATGCTTGTGCAAGGTGCCCGTCATTTGCCGTGAACAACAATGCACTGTTCAAACACGGTGGCCCTGCATTTAGTATAGCCTCAGACCCAAAATGCGGTAAGACAACTTTCGATAGGTCGGTTCCCCTCAATAATACCCGTGCAAAAGCCGCAGGAACCCAAACCCACCGGTTAAGGTAAACAACACCCGCTTCAACTAGAGCACATTCCAGCCAGGCGCACAGAGGAACTGTCTGTTTACCGTGGAACTAACTTCCATGACAAGTATGCCGAACCCCTTCCGCATCATCTCGCACTGCTCGCGAACTAAAGCGCGGGTGGGCGTGCTGAGTACATCTCATGGAGCTTTCTTTACCCCCGTTTTCATGCCGGTCGGGACCAAAGGCACCGTCAAGGCCATGTCCCAAGAGGAGCTGGAGCTTCTCGGCTTTCCCATAATCTTAGGCAACACCTACCACCTGTACCTCCGCCCGGGACACGAGCTTATTGCGCGCGCCGGCGGCCTGCACCGGTTTATATCCTGGACGGGTGCAGTGCTTACCGACAGCGGTGGGTATCAGGTGTTCTCACTTCAGCACATACGCCGTGTGGGCAACGACGGCGTGCTGTTTAAATCCTATCTCGACGGCTCCGAGCACCTCTTCACTCCTGAGCGTGTTATGGAAATCCAAATAGCTATCGGTGCAGATATTATGATGGTGTTCGATGAGTGCCCACCGTATCCGTGCTCTTACGAATACGCCGAAGAGTCGATGAGGCGCACACACCTGTGGGCCGAGAGGAGCTTATGCGCCTATCAGAAACTGCTGGAACGCCCGCATCCCAATCCGAACCCAATGCTTTTCGGAATAGTTCAGGGCAGTGTGTACAAAGACCTGCGCCTGGAAAGCTGTGAGTTCATATCATCTATGCCGTTTCCGGGGATAGCGGTGGGCGGCGTATCGGTCGGCGAGCCGAAAGAAAAGGTTTTGGAAGTGCTGGACTGGACGTTGGACGCCCTTCCCAGCGATCGCCCTAGGTACATTATGGGAGTCGGTACCCCCTTGGATATCCTGGAAGCCGTGGAGCGCGGAGCGGATATGTTCGACTGCGTACTGCCAACGCGGTTGGGCCGCAACGGCTCAGCCTACACAACTTACGGCCGAATAAATCTGAAGAACGCGCGCTTCACCGAGGATTGGGGACCTATCGATCCAGAATGCTCCTGCGCCGCCTGCAGACGCTACAGCGCCGCGTATATCCGCCACCTGTACAGATCGAACGAAATTCTCTCGGCTCGGCTTCTTACACTCCACAACCTGCACTTCTACAGCAACCTGATGGCGCAGATCCGCGATGCAATAATGAAAGACCGCTTCCCCGAGTTCAAGGAGGCGTTCTTGGAGAAGTACGGTCGGGCAAACGGGGATGAGGTCGGCTCTTCCCGTGAGGAGCTTCAGACGAACGAGCTGAAGAATTCAAACGCTTCGGAGCCGGCTGAGGGCGCTTGAAAGGTCCAAAGTAGGTGAGAAGCACAAGCGCGGTTGCCAGCAGAAGCAGGATGTAAAGAGTCGCAAACTTTTCGCTTTTGGTTAGGCGCATTCTGTCGTGGTTCACCAAAAGCATGGCAACCGCCATCGGCACCAAAGCCGGAATGCTTACGCCAAAAGTAATCACCATAACCATGCACGGCACAAGCAGTGCCAGAAAAACCCAAAACGTGGCGGATACCCTCAAATTGTGCCGGTACATAGCCGAGAAAAAGAGGCCGAGGAAAACAAAATCCCCAGGACCAATGGTTGCCACTGGACCGAACATCCCCAAAGCCGGCAGTTTCACCGAAACCTTTTCAACCACCTTCGGTGCAGTTTGGATAACGCGCAGCGTGGTGCCGTAGTACACGCCCCAGTAATCAACTATGCCGGCCACCAGCACCCCGGGAAGGAGTATCCCCGGTTCGCGTATCGCCAAAGATACAAGACACCCGAAAAAAGCCGTGGCCAAAATCATGAACAGGTTGCGCCACGGTGCCAGAAGAAAAAACGCTGTGTCGGGGCGCATCACCTTCACGCTGAAAGGTATCAGAAACCACAACGCCAAACAAACTGCGGTTCCAACGACAAGTGCAGCTGTCTTAAGCTGTAAACCCGCAGTGTGCCTTACTAAAAGCAACTGCACCAGCATGAAAGCCGCCACCGATACCAGCATTAACGGCATAAAAGCGGCGGATTTCGGAAGTTTCTGCGCGGCCCCGGGAATTAGGTTCACCGCAATGGTTAGATAAAACAATGCCAAATACGCGCCGGCGGACACTGCGGCCCGCACAGCCGATGCGCGTCTGTTCACTTGATCAGATGCTTTCACAATCCAGTACCTCACCTACAAGTTCGCTGTAGATTTGTGTTTTACTGCCACCACTCAAGTAAGTTAGTAATTCTGCGCCGCCAATAAGTTACAGCCTTCGGAAGGGTCAAGGACGGAACTGTGTTCTGCTTCCGCGCGACCCCCTGAACTCTGCGCTTTGTGGTATAATGAAGCACGTTCCCAGGGTTCTCCGCGGCGCGTCTAATAAATGTGCGGACGGTATGCTCCGCCCGCCGCCCTAAACTGACTCGCCGCCTGCCTAGAACGCTGTACATTTTGGGAGGATTTGTGGTATGACCCAGAAAAGCTTCATTATCACAGCCGCGGTTTTGGCTGTGTTGGGTATCGCTTCGTGGACGGGACTGTTTGCTCAGGGAACCTCGCCATCCGGTTTCAGCTTTGCAGTTGTTGATATTAGGAAGGTTGTGGACGGCTACTCCGAAACCGCCAAAGCCCAGCAGGAACTGGCGGCTTTGGACAGGAAAGCCCGAGAAACTTACGACAACAAGGAAGCAGGCCGATTCCTCGACGATAACGAGAGAAAAGAGCTCGAAACTCTGCAGGCGCTGACCAACCCCACCGCGGAACAGAAAAAGCGCCTGGAAGAGCTGATCCAAATGAACAACGCCCGGGCGCAAACCTTCCGCGGCCTCCAGTTAAATCCCAACCGCTCCCCTGCCGAAGAGGAAGAGTACAAAAAGCTTTCGGACCGCAGTGAAAAGATGGATAAGGAGCTTGACGATCTAGCCCAGAAGCTTCAGGAAGAACTGCGCAAAAAGCAGGAGGAGATCGGGAAAAGGCTGGATCAGGCAATTCAGCAGGCAATCAACACGGTTGCCTCGCAGAAATCTATCCCTGCCGTGTTCGACAAGTCCGCAGTGCTGTACGGGGGGCAGGATATAACGGACGAGGTGCTGGCCGTTTTGAACAAAAAGTAGCCGGCGCCGATATTCCAGTCTCAACAGCAGATGAATTCCGTAAACGCCCTACCGCTGAAGCGGCTGGCCCTCACCTTTGACATCCTCCATCTTACTGCGGAAGAGGAAAAACCCTTTGCTCACTTCCCATCTCTCGGTTCACAGGCGATGGAAAATGGACTCCCTTCTTCCCGCAGCGAAAGAAAGGCCTTTGATGAAAAGCGGTATTGGGAAAAACGAGGGCAAGGCGAGAAAAAGGCGAAAAATTCGATTGACCACCAAAAATGAAGCCTCCATCCGGCAGGAAAAACCCTCCTGGGCTTGAAAAAACGCTTGCCGGACCTGGTTTAGGTAATGACGGCAAGGGGTAACAAAACATCAGAAAGCCATTGCGTGGCTTCTGTTTCAACCCAACGGCTGTGCGGTGAGTTCCGGCGTTCGAAGTATTTTTATAGAACCGTTGGGTTAGGAGCCTGCGGCTTGGTCGTTTGTCTGGGAGGTAGTAACGATGGGGATCCTGCGTGTGCTGTCGTCCCAAGGTGACACAGTTCTAACCTGGGATAAGGAAAAGGTTGAAACCGGAGACCCCGGAGCCCTAGAAGCGATCAGAGAAGCCGAAAGAATCATCCGAGAAGCCCAAGCCAAGGGTGGAGTTGCGTTCAGAGTGAAGCCGGGCCAGCCTGCGGAGCGAATTGAGGAGTTCGATAAGTCTGCTGAAGAGATCGTGGTTATACCCAGGATCGTTGGGGGATGAACGAACTGCTCAGCCAGCTAACCGAGATCGGCAACAGCGTACTGCCGATCGCTGTGATGGGATCTCTGTTCTGGCTGGTCTTCCGGCATCCGGTCTGCAGACTTCCAAAGCGAATTGACGCCGAACGCCGCGCCGAAGCACTTCTTCGCCACCTGCTGAACGAAGAAGAGTACCAACAGCTTGTCTCCAACGGCTATCTGAAGGTGCGAAGCCCAAACATCCCAAACCGCGTGTACCTTATCCCCAGGTACCGAGGTCTTGTTCGCGTCTATGAATCTGGCAGATCGGTTATGAGGTTGTGCGTAGGTCCGGTTGACCCACTTCCCGATGCCGACGTCGTCCTCATACACAAATTGATGATTGAAGCAAACGAGGAAGAGTATCTGAGAGCCGCCAACGTCTTTTAGACCGTCGGAAAAAGCAGCATTGTGCCGTGCGAACCTTCCTGGCTGAAAGGATGACGGGGGCTGTGATGCTTCAGCCCCCGTCTTCACCTTCAGGACACACCGTTCGCACGGGAAGGTACTCTGACTGCGCAGAAACCTCCTCAAGAAGCTCTTCTGGTAGGAAACGCCTCCGGGGCTTTGCGAGACGGCTTTCTCTTGGCCGCATCGGTGAGAAGCCCTGATTTGCTTATATCGAACGGTTTAAAGCCGATCTTCTCGGCTGGCGAGCCGGGCTTCAGGCGGAAGTCGCCTCGGTCTGGATCTACAAACATTGGGTCGGCAACAATGGAATGCACATCCTGCCCATGCTCGCGCCACTGTTCCAGCGTCATTCCCGCAAAGTTGAAAGGCTGACCTCCGGCTTTCCAGTACAGATTGTAGTCAAGCTTGTAGTTGCTTCCGGACCAGTTTGAACCCAACAGCTCTCCCTGCTTCCAATAGACTATGTTGTTTGTGAACGTGAACGATAGGTGCTCCTCCGCACGGGTGCGCATTATCTGGAACTCCCGACCAAGGGCGAAAATGTTGTTGCGCACAATATTGTTCCGCCCGTAATGCTGGTGAAAACCAGCGCTCTTGAGACGGTACACCAGGTTGTTCTCAATCAATATGTCGGTACTGCCCTCGTCCGGGTAAATCCCCCAGCCGCCGTAGTCGAACGACTCCACATCGTGAATGTGGTTAAACCGCAGAACCGTTCCCGGCGAGATGCCGAGCGTATATATGCCTCCCATATCGCTTAAAACACCCTGGCCTATCTCATGGATGTGGTTGTATTCGATGATGTTGTGGTGCGCCAAACTGCGGCCGTAACCCCAAGACCACCCAACCGAGATGCCGGTGTAGTAGAAATCGAAAATCTCGTTGTGCTGTATGCGGTTGTTGTGCGAATGGCCGATCCACACACCAACAGCCGCCGGATGCATTCGGCCGCCGTGGGCGATTAAGCAGTCCCGCACTGTGTTGTGGCTGGCAACCGCCTCTTCGTCGGCGGGGATGCCCATAAGCCCTATCTTGACCCCGCCGCCCCCCATATCGGTCAGGTCACAGCTTTCAATACGGTTGTTTCTGCATCCCTCGCCAAGCTCAACCGCGTAGTTACCGATGTGAACAACAGCACAACGTTCCAAAGCGCAGTTCCGAGCGCCAACAGCAGTGATGGCCCCGTCGAGGTTTACCTCGGCCTGTGGGAACGAGTTGCCCTCCGGCGGAGTAACCCAGTTTGTATGCGCGAAGGTCAGCCCGCGAAGTACGATGTACTGAACCCACTTGCGGTTGGCCACATCCCCTTTGATCTCAACCAGGCGTTCCAACCTCGGGGCTATAACAACGCTTCTGCGCGGATCTTCCCCCGGCTTTGGAATATAGGCGATGTCCCCGCTCTTTCGGTTGAGGTACCATTCGCCCGGCTCAGAAAGGGCTTCACGGACATTTTCCACAAGGAATCGGCCTCCCTTGGGCAAAGCGGTGTACCACTGGGTACTCCGAGTGCGGCCGGTGAACGTAACTATATGTTCCTTTTCGTCCACAGAATCTATCCTGAAGCGGGACATGGTCCAAATGTGGAACGGAAGCACTTCAACATCCTGCAGATTGTGCCAGCCTGCACTGATCTGCCCGGGTTCAAAGCGGAAGCGGTCGAAACCCTGGCCCGCGGCGCGATCTGTTGGAGGTACTTCGCCTGCTATGAAGTAGTAGCCCTTCTTCGGAAGCCTTGGGCGGTACCGGCGCTGACCGTTAACGAACAGCTGGGCGAATGACCACCGGCCCTGTGCCACCTCGGGAATATTCAGAACCCAGCGGCCGCCGCTGTCCACCTGCCACCCAGTAAGCTGCACACCCCCGCTGATTATGGGTTTCTCGCGGCCGTAGGCGGTGTAAACCACAGGGGCTTCCGGTGTGCCGGAGTCTTCCGGCAAAAACACAAGGGGCTTCTCAAGAAAGTAGGTCCCACCCCGCACAACAACTTCAACCGCCAAACCGCGCTTTCTAAGCTCGCGGGCGGCCTGCTGTGCCCTGTGCAGTGTGGCGAAAGGACCATCGGTGCGGCCCGCATTCGGCCTGCTCAACCGCCCTGTCCATGCATCGTTCCCAAGCTTTGAAACGTATATGCGCACAACATTAGGGCTGTTTCTTCCCACCCTTACCACAGCTCCTTTCGTTCGAGGCTCTGCCGTAGCCAAAAACAGCATCGATACTGCCGTACCAATCAGGGCAAACCGCATAAAAGCACCTCCAGAAGAAAACCACCAAGGGCTGAGTTGTATACGCCGCGGCTTCTTTCCTGCTGGTAGGGAGCTTTTCAGCATGGGCGAAGCAACAATGGTACGAGCCCATCGTGCGCTGGTAGCATCCAGCGGCGCTTTCGGTAAACCCTCCCTTTTAATGGCCATCCCAGAAGCAGCTAGCACCGCGAAAGGAGTCTTCCACGCAGAAGAAAAGACTTAAGAAGGCAAAGCTTTTGAAGTAAAGCGCCGTTCTCAATGTCAAAAAGGGGCCGAAAGATGGTGGATCTGAAACAGGCGGTTATTCTTTACTGCGAAGAGGCATCCACCGCAGAGCGAAAAGCGGTGGAGATGCTGAAAGATGAAGTAGCCAAACGCACCCGCATCCTGCTGGAATCCACCTTTCAACACCCCGAGGATGGTAGACCGCTCGTCGTTGTTGCTTCGCGGGAGAACGCTCCCGAGCCGGCCAAACCCTTCATCCGCCTCCTGCCGCCGCTTTCCGAAGAGCCAACAAGCTTAGAGGGTTACCTTGTGCGGGTGGAAAAACAGCCCAGTGGGGCGCCGCTGATTTTGGCGCTTGGCAACAGCCCACGTGCGGTGCTCTTCGCCGTTGGGCGCCTGCTCAGAACCCTGGAAATGGAGCGGGACAGCTTGGCTGTCGGCGAGGACGTCCACATATCCACTCAACCGCGCTATCCTTTGCGGGGCCATCAGCTGGGATACCGCCCCAAAACCAATGCCTACGACGGTTGGGACCTGGCGATATGGGAGCAGTACGTGCGCGACCTTGTTGCGTTCGGCTGTAACGCCGTCGAACTTATCCCTCCTCGCTCCGACGATGTTCCCGACAGTCCCCTTTTTCCTCTACCGCCCATGCAAATGATGGAGGCAATGTCCCGCCTTCTGGCCGATTACGACCTGCAGGTGTGGGTTTGGTACCCGGCGATGGATGAGGATTACAGCAAAGAGAAAACCGTCGCATCCGCCCTCGAAGAGTGGGGCGCGGTTTTCAGCAGGCTTCCGCGCCTGGATGCCGTTTTCGTCCCCGGGGGCGACCCAGGCCACACTCCGCCCGGGGTCCTAATGGCTTTCCTGGAGAAGCAGGCGCAAAACCTGCGCCGCTACCATCCGCAGGCGCAGATGTGGGTATCTCCCCAAGGCTTTTCAGCATCTTGGATGGAGGAGTTTATCGAAATCCTCAAAGGAGAGCCGGATTGGCTCACCGGCGTTGTCTTCGGGCCGCAGGTTCGCATACCCCTCCCCCGCCTGCGCGAATTGGTCCCAAAGCGCTATTCCATCCGCCTTTACCCCGACATCACCCACAGCCGACAGTGCCAGTTCCCTGTGCCCGACTGGGATGCGGCCTTCGCCTTCACCGAAGGGAGGGAATGCATAAATCCAAGGCCGATCCAAATGACGCAAATTGCCCGCCTGCTTCTGCCGCACAGCATCGGCTTCATAACTTACTCCGAAGGCTGTAACGACGATGTGAACAAAGCCGTCTGGAGCGCCCTCGGCTGGGATCCGAATACAGAGCCGATCGATATACTCCGAGACTACAGCGGATACTTCATCGGGAAGAAACATAAGGAGGCTTTCGCCCAGGGCCTGCTGGCGCTTGAGAAAAATTGGGAGGGCCAGCTGTTGACCAACAGCAGAGTCCCTGTTGTGCTTCAACAGTTCCAAGAAATGGAGCGCTTGGCTCCACCTCAGGTTCGGCTCAACTGGCGGTTCCAAATGGCCCTGTACAGGGCCTACTACGACGCATACATCCAAGCACGCCTGCGCTACGAAAAGTATTTGGAGGAAAGAGCACTGGAGGAGCTGAGGTCGGCCCGTCGGATTGGCAGCCTTACAGCAGTGGACAGAGCGGAGGCACTGCTTGATCAAGCTGTTGCACATCCGATAGCCCCCGATTGGCGCGCGAGAATTTTCGAGCTTGCAGAAGCTCTTTTCCAGAGCATCCGCATGCAGTTGAGTGTGGAGCGCTACTACGCCGTAGGGGTGGAGCGGGGGGCTAACCTGGACGCCGTTGACTTCCCTCTCAACAACCGCATCTGGCTCAAAGCGCGGTTTGCGCAGATTCGCCTCCTACCAAACGAGGACGAGCGTACCCAGAAGATTGAGGAAATTTTAAACTGGAGCAACCCTGGGCCGGGCGGCTTTTACGACAGCTTTGACAGTTTCGCCGGCTTGTCCTGTCTCGTTGACAGGAAGAGGTTCGAGGATGACCCCGAATTCAGAGAAACACCCCTGATCGGATTTGCTTACCACCCGGAAGGGCCGATCTCCTGGCAGACGCATCTCGAGTCCCGCTACGATGCCCCCCTGCAGATTCGATACACCGGTTTAGACCCAGGTTCCGAATACCGCCTGCGGATTGTTTACGGAGGCGACAGGGTCATAAAGCTTCGCCTCACAGCAAACGAGCTTTACGAGGTCCATCCGTTCATAGAAAAACCTTTCCCGCCAACCCCTCTCGAATTCGATATCCCCAAACAAGCAACCCAAGGCGGCACCTTAACCCTCACCTGGTTTCCAGAGCCTGGACTGGGCGGCAACGGTCGGGGCTGTCAGGTGTCAGAGCTTTGGTTAATAAGAAAAGAGCAGTAGGTTTCGAACAATCAGGGCTTGTGCCCAATAAAGGAGCGAAAGCACGGTGCAGGAAAACACGGTTCTGAAAAAACTGAAAGAAGGAAAACCCACTATCGGCAGTTGGGTTACATTGGACTCGCCGCTTGCCGCCGGCATAATGGCAAGAACCGGACTGGACTGGGTGGTTGTGGATACCGAGCACGGCGCACTGGGTTACAAAGAGATGCTTGCGGCGATTCATGCGGTACTGCTCACGCCCGCGGTCCCCATCGTTCGAACTACTTGGAGCGATACTGCCCTGATTAAGCGGGCGCTTGATGCTGGCGCAATGGGCATCCTTGTACCGATGGTTATGACGCCCAATGAAGCCGAGCAGGCGGTTGAAGCCGTGAGGTTCCCCCCAAAAGGCAGGCGCAGCATAGGTGGGTTGGCGGCACAAACCCTGCACGGCGACGACTACTTCGCCGCCGCAAACGAGCAGATTCTGCTTGCAGTGCAAATTGAACACAAAGACGCTGTGGAGTTAGCAGAAGAGATTTGCCGAGTGGAGGGCGTGGACCTCGTTTTTGTAGGGCCCTACGACTTGGCGGCCTCTATGGGGTTGCTGAACTGCCGTTTCAAAAACCACCCAAGCTGGCAGGAGGCGGTGCAGACCG
>JBMFPP010000047.1:0-4093 GCA_049969055.1 Armatimonadota bacterium
CCTGGTACCACCGGGGTGGCCGGTACAACCGCTACGGGACAGCGCGGGTTTGTGCCGGAAGGTATAGACCTGGTGGCTGGTTTGCTGACAGATAACTCGCTGTTGGTTCAGGGCGATCCGGATGCCATCGACGAACTGCGCAGTATTCTGCGCTATATCGATGTGGCTCCACAGCAGGTTAGCATTAAGGCCGACATAATAGAAGTAAACCTCAACGCGGTAAGAGCATTCGGCGGAACGTTCAACTTCTTCACCAATCTTGCCAACATAACCGCGAACCCCGGGCAGGCTCCTGGTCCAAACCTCACGGTTGATATTGTGCAGGGCAACCTGCAGGCGGTTATCGGCGCGGTTGTGACCAACGGCAAGGGACGCGTGCTCTCAAGCCCTTTGGTTACCACTATGAACAACGTCCCCGCAACGATAGCGAAGGTATTCCAGACGGCCACCTTCGTGCCGCAGACGATTACATCGCCGGCGGGAATTACCACAGTGAGCATCCCGGTGCCGATCAACATTCAGACCACTTTGGACGTTCTGCCCCGCATAAACCGCGATGGTACGATAACGCTTCAGGTTACGCCTCAGGTGAGCACTCCGGGTGAAACGGTAACGTCTCCGGATGGGAGCGTGGTGTTCCCGACCCAGAGCTTTACACAGACCCAGATCACCCGGCGCGTGCGGAGCGGCGAAACTATTGTGATTGCCGGTTTGACGTCGCAAACTATTCAGGACAACGTTTCTAAGGTGCCTTTGCTTGCCGATATACCTGTCATTGGCAACCTGTTCCGAAGGGTAAACCGCACTACGCAGGAGTCGGAGATGCTGATATTCCTGACACCAACTATCATAAGCGAAGTCGGCCAGGGGGAAGCCCCAACGGAGCAGTGATTCGGAACTTGTTCTAATGGTACTAACAAGAAGTTTTGGTAAACAAACATGAACTAATTGAACGCCAAAACTTCTTGACGGGAGGCGGTTGGGATACCGCTTCCCGTTTTGCGTTGATGGCTTGGAAAATGTGGAAAATTTCCCTCCCAGCGAAAAACTTTTCCAAGGAGGTTTAGATGGCAAAGGACACAATGCTTGCGGCTGTGCTTGAGGGGGTTGGGCAGATGCCGCTTCGGGAGGTGCCGAAGCCGCATCCCGGCCCAGGCGAGGTGGTTGTTCGCATAGCGGCGTGCGGCATTTGTCAAACCGATTACTGCGCTTACACCGGTGCACGAACAAACTTCACGCCGCCGATTATCGTCGGGCATGAAATGGCAGGGGTGGTGGCTGAAGTTGGGGAAGGCGTTACAAATGTGAAAGAAGGCGACGAAGTGGTTATCTCGCCGGCGGGCTTTTGCGGGCTGTGTAGGTGGTGCCGCAGCGGCCTTCAGCACTACTGCCCCAACGGATTTGTGATAGGCGGCGAGGGATTTGCCAACGTTTGGAACGGCGGGTTTGCCGAATACACAAAAGCACCAGCTTCTGTGTTGTACCATAAACCGAAGGAGATATCCTTCACCGCAGCCGCTCTCACCGAACCGCTTGCCGGGTCCTATAAAGGCTTGATTGAGTATACCCAGATGCGGGTGGGCGAAGATGTGGTGATTATAGGTGCTGGGAGCATGGGGCTTTTGCTGACCAGCATTGCGGCGGCGGCCGGGGCAGGCACCCTCATAGTAGCAGATATCAATGACTTCCGCCTGGATATGGCGAAGAAGCTCGGCGCTCACCACGTTATCAACCTCAAACGCGAGAACGGGCGAGATGCAGTTTACAGCATTCTGCCCGAAGGACCGGACATTGTGTTTGAAGCGGCCGGCGCTCTTGAGGCCGCTTCTTTGGCAATGCAGTTATGCAGGCGCGGCACCCGTGTTAACATGTTCGGTGTCATCGTGCCGGGTACGATTCCGGTTTCTCCGGCGGATGTTCACTTTCTGGAAACCAGGGTTGACGCGTCCTTCTCGGTAACGCCGAGAGTTATGTTGAAATCCTTGGACCTTATGCGTAAGGGCCTTGTGGATCCTTCTCGGATTGTTACGCATGAGATACCACTAAGCGAAATGCCGCGGGCTTTGGATGCCATGGCTTCTCCAAATAGAGTGAAGGTGGTGGTAAAACCTTGAAAGCAACTCCGGTGATGTTTGCTTTGTCTGCTTTAGTTGTTTCATGCGCTAGAGCTTCGGTTGTTCCCAAGACAGCAGACCTTTTGCCGGATATACCGGAGCAGTTTCCGCGCTTTTACTTTGCCAACCACGGGCGTCAGGCGCAGTGGTTAAGCCGCTATCTTTGGTACCATTTTTCAAATCGTCTCGGCAACAACAAAACGCTGTTCAACAAGGAGTACCTTACCATTGCCGATTTGTGGTGCGCCGATGCGGTTGACAAACAGCGCAAGAAACCAATCCAAGACGTTCACCGCGAGGATCTTCTTGCGGTTATGATGGATGACGAAGGTTACGTGCACACCCACCAGCACTTCTCGCATGCCCACGAACACGGCTGGCCGTTTCCGATATGGACCCAGGCTGGCCGCGGTCCGGATGAGGTGAAAGGCGTAACTGCCGGCTGGCATTTCCAAGAAGACGGTCCAAGCTGGATGTGGGTTTGGGGGTACCTGAAGGGATGGAAGCGGCCGGAATACTACGGCGAAACCGCCACTAAAGGTTGGGAGCTGCAGAACGTTCGCTCTTTGGGGATAAGAGACGGGAAGTGGCAGTTGGAAGCCGTTGGTCCATCCCCTGCGATTGTGACTCCGGCGGGGATGGAGATCGATGCTTTCAACGCACCGTTCCTCCAACTGCGCTGGACCCGCACCGGCCAGCCGCCGGACGGACGCCTGCCCTACGTGGAGTGGCTTTGTGAGGGCGACACCGAGTTCGGCGAGGACAGGCGCGTCTATTTCACTCCGTTCACCAATGAGGAGCACGAGGCCATTACCGGCACTCACCACTCGATGATATGCATGTACCGCCATCCCAAGTGGCGCGGTAAGATCAAGCGGATGCGCATTTCGCTTGCACCGGGCGAGTCTGACGTGAAGTTTGCCATCGATTCCTTCTTCACCTGCTACGATACCCGCCACTCGATCAACAACCCCATTTTCATTCTGGCCTGTTGGAACTACTTCCGCTGGACCGGAGACCTGGAGTTTCTTCGGGCCAACATAAACCGGATGCGGGCCGCTCTTCGGTATCAGCAGACCGAGATGGGCGGCTTGAAGTATAAGCACATCCGCAACCCTTGGCCCGGCCACGATGGAATTCCCGGGTGGGTTAGGAATCCGGATGGGACGAAAACGATGCGCCCGGGCCATGGAATAGGCAACAACTATTGGGACCTGCTTCCGTTTGGATGGGATGATATGTACGCAACTTCGCAGTACTATGCCGCAACCTTGGTAATGGCGGAAATGGAAGAGACTGTGCTGAACAACCCGGGCTGGAACGTGCCGAGGGGAGCGGGTGCGTTCGATCCGAAGGAGCTGCGTGCTCACGCGGCCGAGGTGAAGGCGGAGGCCAACCGCCGCTTCTGGAACCCCCAAACCGGTCGCTTCGTCGGCTGGATTGACAGGGACGGCAAGGCTTACGACTACGGATTCACCTTTGTGAACTTAGACGCAATATGGTACGGCATCGCTTCTGACGAGCATGCCAAGGCCATTATGGATTGGATCACCGGCAGGCGGATTGTGCCGGGCGATACGTCCACCGGCGCAGACATATATAGGTGGCGCTTTGGCCCGAGGGCAACCACCAAGCGCAACATCGAGTGTTACGGTCAGGGCTGGATATCGCCGGAGTCCATCCCCTGGGGAGGGCAGGTTCAGGACGGCGGCGCGGTTCTCGGCTTCACTTTCTACGATCTTTGGGCGCGGCTCCAGGTTCTCGGTCCAGACAATGCATGGAAGCGGCTTATGGAGATCTTGGCTTGGGAAGAGGAGGTTTGGTCCGAGGGCGGCTACCGCGAGTATTACAAAGACGGAAAGCGCGGCACTACTCTCCAGGGTGGAGGGACGGCTGGTGGCATCGGGATAGACTACGAGTTTTACGAGAGCAGTTTGCTTCCCTCGATTGTGGTTTACGGCTTTTTGGGTCTGAATCCA
>JBMFPP010000047.1:4103-10696 GCA_049969055.1 Armatimonadota bacterium
TTACCGTTAACCCGAAACTACCGGCGCAGTGCCCGGAAATGGGCGTAAGCGGTCTGCTTTACAGGGGCACGGTGCTTGATGTGAAAGCCGGCCCGAGAACCATCGCGTTTGAAGTGAAAACACAGCCGGTCGATCCGATCAAGATAGCACTGACGGGGACGTGGCAAATGGTCGGCACGGGCAAGCGGGGTTCGAGGTTTGCGCTTGACAGAGTTGGACAGTTCGTATTTGCAAGGGTTGATTGATTCGGAAAGCAGTTTGTCCTTGTGACCCGATGCCTGTTCCTGCAGTTAATTCTTCTTCCGGTTCATTCTCGCAATCTGTATGGACCGTACACATGGGCAGCACTTTGTAAGGTGTTTTTTACCAGCTGTGGAACTTCTGCATTCCAACCCTTTCCCGTCAAGAAGTTTTGACAAACCAACAGCAGTTGATTGAACGTCGAAACTTCTTGTCCGTTGGGAGAGGAAAGCAGAATCCTCTTTTCCCTTCAAGGATGAGAAAAGGGGAATTGGGGTGAGGGTGGATGAGCAGGAGACATCTACCCTGCTTCTCCAGGTATCCGTGGGTTCCTTGGCAGAACTTTGGAAAGCTCTAGCGGGGTAATGCGTCTAATTGACGGGTTGCTGAACCCTACTTATAATGAAGACTGCTGTGAGGGGCTAATCTAAGAATGAAAGCAATAGAAGAAGTTACCGCACCGCCCAGAACCGAGCAGCGCAAAGCATCCGGCGGTGTAACTTGGCGGGCAGTTTTGATTGGTGCTGTTCTTATTCCCATACACTGCTATTGGATTACCGTCTTCGAGGTGCGCTGGTATAGCTTAGACAGCACCTCACTCCCATTGATGATCACCCCTATTTTCCTCCTCTTCTGTGTTGTTTTGGGGAACCTTCTTTTAAAACTTTGGCTTCCGCACCGGGCCTTAGACCAAGGCGAGCTGTTGGTCGTTTACATCATGCTGGTTATATCCGGCGTTTTTGCCTCGCACGATGTTTTGCAGAACCTGTTCGGGGCCATTGGGCATGCGGCGCGCACGGTCCACACGCGCCCAGAAAGCAACTGGGAGGCCCTTTTCTTCCGCTACATCCCGTGGTGGCTGTTTGTGCAGGACCGTGAGGCGCTGAAGGGTTTTTACCAAGGCAACAGCTCTGTGCTGGAGGACGCCTTTCTGCGGTATTGGATCGGTCCGCTGGCGTGGTGGGCCCTCTTTCTGATGGTGCTTGTGGTGGTGTTCCTTTCCGCCAACATCCTGCTGAGGCACCAGTGGACCCGCAACGAAAGGCTTACGTTCCCCCTAGTTCAGCTTCCCTTGGCTATGACGGCGGAGCGCGACCATCTAAACTTCCTTCGCAACCGCATGACCTGGATCGGGTTTGGTTTTGCCTTCGCAATAGGATTGATAAACGGCCTGCACGTGTTTTTCCCGTCCACTCCGTATCTGGCGCAGGTTAAACAGTACAACATAGCGCAGAATATCACTACCAGGCCGTGGAGCGCGGTGGGTTATACCCCCATTTCGATGTATCCATTCGCCATAGGTTTGGGCTACTTCATCCCTTTGGATCTGTCTTTCTCCTGCTGGTTTTTCTATGTGGCCAGGAAGATGTGGCAGGTCTTCGGGGCCGCAACGGGTATGGATGCCGCCGCCAATCGAGGTTTCCCCTTCTTTGGAGAGCAGGCTTCGGGAGCATGGTTGGCATTGGCAGGGGTGGTGGCTTACAGCAGTCGCAGCTACCTGAAACATACCTGGAGGGTGGCCGTTGGAGCAGTTAAAGAAGATAACCCGGGGGACCGGCGCCAGTTTATGCTGGCTTACATCGGGCTGACCTTTGGAACGCTCTTCGTGATAGCTTTCGGGGTGAAAGCGGGGCTTGCGCTGTGGGCGGCGTTGGTCTTCTTCGGAATTTACTTCACTCTTTCGTTTGCCATTACTCGGGTGAGAGCAGAGCTTGGTGCTCCGCACGAGATATACTTTGTTAACCCCCAGCAAATAATGGTGAACTTGTTTGGAACGAATATGCTGGGAGCCGCCAATCTAACTGTTATCTCCGCGATGTACTGGATGCACCGCGGCTATAGATCCCACCCCATGCCGGCGCAGTTGGAGTCGTTTAAGATGGCGGAGTCGGGACGGATCAACCTCAGCCGTCTGATCATCTTAACCATTGTCGTAAGCCTTTTCAGCATTTTGGCCACCTATTGGGCCAATCTGACGGTGACGTACAGAGAAGGTGCTTCGGCAAAGTGCATTGGTTTCAAAAGCTGGGTGGGAGCGGAATCCTTCAACCGATTGGAAACCTGGCTGAGTGTGGGTCAACAGCGCGAAATGCCGCGCCTTGTCTACATGGCAGTTGGAGCAGGGTTGGTGCTTTTTATGTCGGCCATGCGCAGTGCATTTTCTTGGTGGCCCTTCCATCCGGCGGGGTATGCACTTGCCGTGAGCTACGCGATGGACTACTTCTGGTTCTGCATGCTTATAGCTTGGCTGGTAAAGCTTCTTTTGATCCGCTACGGCGGGATGAAAACCCACAATCTTTTCATCCCCTTCTTCCTGGGCATGATACTTGGGGACTACACTATTGGATCCATCTGGGCGATAATCGGCCCGCTGATGGGGGTGCAAAACTACAAGATCTACATCTGACGCAAATGGTCATCTCCTTGGGGGCATTTTTATAAAGAGCGGCTTCTCCTAAAAACACTGTTGATAAGGGACATCTGCATTACCATTGTTTCCCCAGTTTGGGCGGTTAAAGCGCCGTTCGCGCCAGCTTCGCTGTGCATATTTTGCCGCACGCCGCCGAATTGGCATTAATCGTGCTTGACCCAATGGTTGGGAGCAGATGTGGGTCGGAAGGATACCAGGTGTACCAACAGTAGCAACCGCATCAGTTCACACCCTGGTGACAAGGAGGTACGAATCGTGAGATTCACAAACAGATGGCGGCGGATGGTCGTCGCGGGCCCCCTTATTTTGGGCTTGCTGGCTCTGATATTAGTGGGGACAACGCCGGCGCAGGCTCAGCTGGGGGGTCAGTTCTTCTCGCTGGGCGGCAAGGCCACCGCGCAGATCATTTCCCAGGGAGCCAGGTACAACAACTTCTTGTACCTTGCTTCCCCCACCACGGTGTTCATTGGCGGCAACCATGATCCTGGAACGCCGCCGTGGCCCGTGGTCAACCTGGGGGTGATACCTGCGGGTCAGGAGCTGATCTTCCGGCTCGATGTTTACGAACCCCTTTGGGGGCCGTATCCGGGGACACTGCTTGGCTCGTACTACACGGGTCCGGCTTCCAGAAACCCGGACGGCATCGAGCATGCTGTGATAACGTGGCTCGGCCCAGGCACAGCTAAAATCGGCTTTGAAGACAAAAATGGGGGTGGTGATAAGGATTACGATGACGTTATGTTCATCGTTAACTCCGCCCACGCCCCAGAGCCGAGTTCGCTGATGCTGTTGGGGTTGGGAACCGTTGGATCGGCTGGAATCCTCCTGAGACGTCGGCGCCGAACCACCTAGCGGGGACGACCTAACATCTGCGTTAGCCTAACTCTCCCAGGCGCCCCATCAATGCCTTTTGGCAAAGATGGGGCGCTTTCTTTCAAACAGCTCCGGCGCTCAAGCCTTCTTCGATGGCATCCACCAACCTCATTGTGAGCACTGCGTCGTCCAAATTCGTCAGGGGCTGACTGCCGGTTTTTACGCAGTCTATGAAGTGGCGCACCTCGGCTTTGTATCCGTAGGATAGGCGGGGGTCTTTCTCTGCCGGGGTTAATACATCTGGGACGGGGGTGCCGTCCCGGTATATCTCTGCAACCTCGGGGGCGCGCACATAGGCTGAGATGCCGCGCCCATGGAACTCAAATCTTTCGTAACGCGATCCGGCGGCTCTGTACGCGGTGAGGATTCCAACCGCGCCGCTTTGGAACCTCACAAGCGCGTTGTAAGAGTTGCGCCAGCCCGCGTGGAAGCTGTCCGCGAAGGAGTGAACCGAAGCCGGCTCGCCGCCAACGTAGCGGAGCATATCCACGGCGTGGATGATATCCGTTCGCAGGATGCTCATTCCGTAGTACGGAGGCTCGTTCAGCATGTTCTTGTGGAACTCGGCCACAGCAATGGATAGCGGACCCATTTCCAGCACGGCGGTGCGTGCCCTCTGAACCACATCGGCATACCTGCGGTTGAAGCCAACCATTCCGAAAACGCCGTGCTTGCGCGCCGCCTCAGCCATTTGGACCGTGTCTTCCGTGGTGACGCCTGGCGGCTTCTCCATGAAAACGGGTTTGCCGGCCGACAGGCAGTCCAGAACAATTGGTGCAAGGCCCATCGGCGGCATGATTACGAACACCGCATCCAGTTTTGCCTCATCCAGCATCCGCCTGTAGTCCGTGTAAACTGCGCTGACACCGTATTTGCTGGCGGCGGCAGAAAGGCGCCCTTCGTTCAGATCGCAGATTGCCGCGATGCACGCATCCGGCATTTCGCTTACGCTTGGATAGTGCACAGCGTTTGCAAGGCTTCCGGCTCCAATGAACCCAACGCGTATATCTCTCAAGTGCCCACCTCCGTTTCGGAAGCTTCGGCAGGGTAAGCGGTGCACTCCTGGAGGTACGGGACTAATCGACTCAGCGAAACGCGGCTTTGTTCACCGGTTGCCAAGCGGCGTACTACGGCTACATCTTCTTTCAGCTCATCGTCACCCAGTATCACTGCAAATGCGGCGCCGGAGCGGTTGGCCTGCCGCATTTGGGCCTTGAGACTGCGGCCCGGTTCCGACATTTCGGTGGAGATACCGGAGCGTCGGAGCTGAGAAGCAAGCATCAGTGCCCTGCGCAGGGGCGCCTCTCCTGCGGTAGCGACGAACACGAAAGGCCCGTTTCGGCTTGGCATGGGGACGCCCAATGCCTGTGCCACCATCAGCGTTCTTTCTATTCCACTGCCGAACCCTGCGGCCGGCGTCGGCGGGCCGCCGAACTCCTCCACCAGGTTGTCGTATCTACCACCGCCTATGATAGTGTCCTGCGACCCGAGTCCCACCGAATGCTTGAACTCGAAGACGGTTCTGGTATAGTAGTCCAAACCTCGAACCAAGCGGTCGTCAATCTCGAAGGAGATATCCAGGTCATCTAGATATTGGATGAGGGTGTTAAAATGCCTTCTGCACTCCTCACACAGGTAGTCTCTAGCTGCCGGTGCCGATTCGGTTGCCTTTTTACACCCTTCCACCTTGCAGTCGAGCACCCTGAGTGGATTTACCTCCAGGCGGCGCTGGCAGTCATCGCAGAGGTTGTGGGCCACACGGCGGAGGAACTCCAGCAGTGTCTGCCTGTAAGCCGGCCGGCATTTGCGACAGCCGATGCTGTTTAGATACAGGATGGTTCCCGTTATACCAAGGTCGGAAAGGTACTGGCTTCCCAAAGAGATAACTTCCGCGTCTGCTACGGGGGAAGAGATGCCGAAGCACTCAACGCCGACCTGGTGGTGCTGTCTGTACCTCCCCGCTTGAGGGCGCTCGTATCGGAAAATGGGCCCTATGTAGAAGAATCGAGCAATCGGCGAGGTTGCGGCGAGGCCGTGCTCTAGGTAAGCGCGCACCACCCCGGGGGTGCCTTCGGGGCGGAGCGTCAGGCTGGTGTTTCCTTGGTCCAGAAAAGTGTACATTTGCTTTGTTACAATGTCCGAAGACGCTCCCGCGCTTCGTGCAAACAGGGCCGTATCTTCAAATATGGGCGTGCGAATTTCAGAGTAGCCGTACAAACTGCAAACTTTCCTGAAAGTGTTCTCCAGCCAGTTCCAAAGGGGTGCCTCGTCCGGCATAATGTCTTTGGTGCCCCGCGGTGCTGAGTACTGCATAAATCTTTCAACCTCCAGGGCCATTGTAGGAGCGGCTTTGGGCGAAGTCAAGCGGGCTTTTCAGGCAGACGGTCCAGAAGGAGTTTTCCGGCGTCGGCATCTGCGAGCCACAGAACGTCTCCACTGCTGGTTTGGATGCCCTGGGCGGGAATATTCTCCGGGTTGTACGGACCGGCGGTGGCTTTGGCCAGTGCATCGGCTTTGGACTCTCCGGATACCAAAAACACCAGTCTCCGCGCCGAGTTCAAAACGGGGTATGTAAGCGTTATTCGCCTTTGGTTTATCTGGGGCACGTAAACCGCAACAGCGAAGCGCTCTCGCTCCTGAAGCGCCGGTGAGCCGGGGAAAAGCGAGGCGGTATGGCCGTCTGCTCCCATTCCTAGGAGTACAATATCGAACACGGGAACTCCGTTTGCGCTGTGCGGAAGCGTGCGGCGCAGAAGTTCCTCATACTCCGAAGCGGCGGCTTCGAGGTTTTCCGCTTCGGCCCTGATTCGGAATACGTTTTCGGGTTGAACTGGTACGCGCGACAGCAGAGCATCCACTGCCATGCGGTAGTTGCTTTGGGCATTGTCCGGGGGAACCGCTCGCTCATCGCCCCAGAAGAACAGTATGCGCTTCCAGGAAACGGCCGAAACGTACGGCTCGCGGGAAAGCAGGATGTAAAGGCCGCGCGGCGTATCGCCGCCTGCCAGCGCAACTGCCGCTTGCCCGCGCTCTTTCACAGCTTTTGAAA
>JBMFPP010000048.1:0-10598 GCA_049969055.1 Armatimonadota bacterium
CTTCGGCGCCGCGAAGACCTACGACATTGAGGTTTGGGCGGCTGGAACTCAACGCTGGCTCGAGGTTTCCTCCTGCACAAATTTCGAGGAGTTTCAGGCGCGCCGGTGCGCAATCAGATTCCGGCCCGGCCGCGGTATGAAGCCGGAGTATGCCCACACGCTCAACGGCTCCGGGCTGGCTCTGCCGAGGCTTGTGGCAGCACTGCTCGAAAACAACCAACAGCCGGACGGCAGTGTGATTCTACCGAAGGCCCTTGTGCCGTATATGGGCGGCATTGAAAAGCTCTCCAGAGCCCCGGCCCTGCAGGACCGGCCGTAGGACCGGCTTCAGCCGGGAATTCAGCCGGGAATTGGTAGCGCGCAACATCCCTCACGTTCACCAGCTCCAACGCCGGATTTCGACGCAACATCGGCGGCAGACATCTCATCAGGAGATGCGGACTGGATTCCCAGGGCAATCCTCAATGCCGAAGTCACGTCAACAATGTTCACCTTCCCATCGCCGTTCAAATCCCCGGGAATCCGTCCTCAGGAACGCGCGTCGAGATCCTCAGAGTGATCGCTACGGTGTGCACCTCGCTCGGTGAATATCGGGGAGGAAAACCTTCAACAACCAACTGCCCGGGCCCGGAATTGGGCGCCGCACCGCTGTGACAGCTGATGCACAAACGCTCACCGGGAGCCCCTGTGCAACCATCCGGAGGACCGCCGGAAAAAGCTCAAAAACGGCAGTTGCATCAAAAGCAAAGAGAGCAGGAAAACCCTTAGCCCCTATCTTTCTCAGCATCAGCATCTTCAATATTTCAATAAACCTTGTCTGCTCTGGTACAACCCCCGCAGAGATTTTGTTCGTCCCTCGAGCAGGCGCGCCGCTTGACACAGGCACCAATGTCCGGCTAACTTGGCCTTGCCGTTAAGAATTCACACAGTGACCAACAGGAGTATGATTATGCTGTGGAAAAGCACCGCATTCTGGTTTGTAACTGTTTATTTTCTCGCTTTACAGACATCCTCAATTGCACAGCCCGCCGGGGCACAGCGCGAGCTGAGCTCTCCCGTAACAATCACCCTTTCCCAGTGGCTTGAGGTAAAACTTGCCCAAGAACTGCTTCTGCTTCCATATCCCTACAAGCCGTCTGTTTCGATCTCCGAAGGGCCGAAGGTTCGCGTAAACTTCGCTTACCAACCGCTTATGGAGATACCCGGACCGGCTCAGGATGCGTACAAGCAAGCAGTTTTAGCGTTCATGAGGAGAAACGGCTTCGCAGGATTTTCGCCGTCCGACGTGACTCTAAGCGGAGCGGAGCGACAGACAGACCGCACGGCACTGCTCAGTCAGTCTTTCCCTCTCACCCGCCGCAAGTGGTCAGAACTGGTGCTCAGCGCCGTGTTGGGCGCCAGCACGGCCGCTGAGGGCCGGCGTATGACGGGAGCCGTTTTGCCGGACGGGCGGGTTAACATTGTGCTCTACGACGCCCCACAAAGCACAAGCGCTGTTATAATACAGAGGGTGACAGACCGCGTGGTGCAAGCCCTCTCCGAGATAATTCCCGGCTTTTCAGGGATAGACGTCGTATGGAGCACCGCCACTACTCCGGTAGTTAGTTCCTCGGTGCAAAGCCGATAGACTCAGGAGGTGAACTGCATTGGCTCATCATCTCCCCAGAGGCGTGTTTACCTGGGACAATCGGAACTTCAGTGTTTATATTCTGCCAGACGACGTAACAAGGCGTTGGGATCAAGAGCAACAGCTTCAATTCCTGCTCAAAATGCAAAAGCTCTCCACCGAACGCCACCAAGGGAAGATAGAAAGCGCATTTGCAGAGTGGGCAGAATCCGCCGAACCAGACGAAGTGGAACTGGGCCGCAAAGTGCTCTGGGAATGGGCACATGTAAAGGTCTGAAGACTACCGCCAATAGGTGTAAACGTTTGTCTTCAGCAACAAAGCAACCAACTGCCAACCCATGCCAACTGTGAACTCGCCCAAAGTTAGCCCTTGAAAGAACGGCAGTGCGTTTCGGTAGCCCCTAAGACCCGAGTAGCGCAGAACCATCGATTTGCAAATGTAGGCCACAAGAATTGGGAACCAAAAATGGTCGCCGGTCCAATACCCCGTAACTGCGTAGGCGATTGGGTGAAGCTGAAAGTTCAAAACCCTGTGCCTGACCTGCAGTAGGAACAGGGATGCTAAGAAGCTGATCACTCCCGCCGCGATCGCACCGGGGCCTGGGGTGGCAGTTGGGTTGCTTTCCCACGCGTTCAACCGCGTGAATGCCTGCCAAGCGTACCACTGCGGCGCACCGCGAAGGCCGGCTCCACCGCCGAATTTGTAGCCCATATGGATCGTGCCCCACAATCCAACGAAAGCTCCAAGAACCGTGGCAACAAGAAGCGCCCACCACAACCGAGCCCCAGAACGCTGTTCAATCTCGGCCATGCGGAGTGCCTCCATCTGTGTTCCGCTTGGAGCCGTTCTATAGTGCTCAGCATTCACGAAAAACAATGTGGTTATCACCGCCGCATTCCGCATCCCAAACGACTGCGGTGGAACGGCCGTAGAGATCATAACATCCGGTCCGCTTGCCGGAAGATCTTGGCAGGGCGGTCCCAGCTCACACCTTATACGCGCGATGGCTATGTACATTCCCAAAAGCACAAACACAAAAACAAACGCGATCCACAAGCTCATCCCGGCGGCCCTTAAAAAAGCCACCATACCAAACGCTCCCAAAACGGAGCCCAAAAGGGCAAACCTGTAAGAGATCGGAACGTCCTCATCCGAACCCACGGATCCAAAAACAGCACTCTGAAAAACCTGCTTCAGATGACGCCTAGCGGAGTAAAGAGTGCCAACCAGTATCGCCATCCACGCTCCCATCATCTGCTGGCGGTAGTGAGGATAGCCGCTACCCAACAAAGCGCTGTAGTTTACGTCCAATCCCAGAGCCATGCCCACAACCCGCTCTACCTTCCATATCCAGTAAAAAACCACAAAGCTCAGGAGCAGGTCCAACGGCATCATGAAACCAAGACCGATAACAAAGGGGTAGAGATTGATAGGAGTCCACCCAATGGCCTGCCAGGGTCTGTAACCGTAAACGAAGCTGCCCAGGTCTGCTAAGAACATTGTCCGGATCTGCGGCAGGGAAGGATAGAGAAAAGCGAAACCATTCAGCATGTTGATACCGGCGGCCAGGCCGAAGCCCAGCCAGAACAACCGCTTTCTGTACAAACTCGCCGCCCCGGTGGCCACCATCGCCAGAGGGAGCTGGATAACGGGAAACGAGAGCCGCTCAGCTTTGCTCCACTGACGCCACAGCAAAGTATTGATGCAGTAAGCGGCCAAGACAAGGCACGCCACAAATATCATCCACAGGCCGAGGGGCTTCCACCAAGCAACGAACGTTTGGGGGTCGTAAAGTGTGCCGTAGCCGCTGTACCAATCGCTTATCACCTTCTCGTCTTTAACCACCAGCCAATCCGGGAAATGCGGCATCAACCTCTCTTTCCAAGCGTTCTCCGGTGTTGCGTATCTGGTCCCGTATGTTATTAAGTACACAAGTGTCGGCAAGGCGTTCATACTGCTGAGCGCTACTCCAAGCACGACGATGCTGAAAGTTACTAAAAGCTCCCCGGGCGAAAAGGCCAACTTGGGCGCAAAACGGCGGACCGCGGAGTTCAAAAGCACCAGGACAAAAAGAACCACAACGGCAGGCGCAACCAGGGTGAGGTCGGTCGGCTCAACGGATGATGTGCGGACCTCCATGTCCAGCACCCAATAATCAAAAAATGGCAGAAGCAAAAAACCCAACAGAATCGAACGCCAAGATGCTTGACGGCGCAAAATTAACCCCCATGCTAAACGATTCCGATAACCTTTTCTCAACCTGAAGACGGCATCCTTCTGCTTCAACGGCGTTGCAGTTTCTATTAACACGTTTGTAAATTTTTTATCTTGGGAATAAACATTGAGGCAACCGAAAGTTCGGCTTTCGGACAACCGTTCAAAATACAACGGAGGCTTTGGTGATTCACAACATTACTCTTATTCCAGGGGATGGAATAGGACCCGAAGTGGCAGAGGCAGCAGTAGCGGTGGTGGAAGCATCCGGTGTGCAGGTGCGATGGAACTGCGTCGAAGCCGGAGGAGAAGTGGCCGTTAAACACGGCACCGCCCTGCCGGATCACGTCCTGAACTCTGTGCGCACCAATCGAGTGGCCCTCAAGGGACCTGTTACCACTCCAATAGGTGGAGGGTTCGGCAGTGTGAACGTTGCACTGCGAAAGGAGCTGGATCTTTACGCCTGCGTTAGGCCGGTGCGCAGTTTACCAGGGGTGCAAACCCGCTACGAGAATATAGATCTGCTTGTGATCCGTGAGAACACCGAAGGGCTGTACTCAGGCATCGAGCATTTGGTCGTTCCGGGGGTTGCAGTAAGCCTGAAGGTTATCACCGAGAATGCATCCACGCGGATTGCCAAGTTCGCTTTTGAGTTGGCACGCCGGCAGAAGCGCAAGAAGATTACGGCGGTCCACAAAGCCAATATTATGAAGCTCTCCGACGGGCTTTTCCTGGAGTGCGTGCGCCATGTGCGTCGGCATTATCCGGAAATAGAATATGAAGAAATGATAGTGGACTCTGTCTGCATGAACCTTGTGAAAGACCCGCATCGGTTTGATGTGCTTTTGCTTGAAAACTTATACGGAGATATCGTGTCCGACTTGTGCGCAGGACTGGTCGGCGGCCTTGGGGTAGTTCCGGGAGCCAACATAGGCGACGAATGCGCCGTCTTCGAAGCGGTGCACGGCAGTGCGCCCGATATAGCCGGCCGCGGGATCGCAAACCCAACTGCCATTATACTCTCGGCGATAATGATGCTTGAGTACATCGGTGAAACAGATGCGGCACAGCGCATCACCCATGCGCTTCACGAGGTTTTGCAAGCAGGCGAGGCTACCACGCCGGATATCGGAGGACATGCCACAACGATGGAGATGGCGGAAGCTATCTGCCGCCGCCTCCGCGCCAAATGAAGCATCACGAAACCGGATTGGAACCAAGCCCTCGCATGGGACTTGCACAACCACCCTTCTCCATGCTAACCTTTCTGCAGAAACATCATCCCTGTGCAAGTGGGCTGTATGGTTCCTTTGGAAGAGAAGAGTTTTATACCCTACCCTATTAAATTCCATCCCCTGCTTAAAGAGCGCGTCTGGGGCGGAAGGAGACTGGAATCTGTGCTCGGAAAATCCCTGCCTCTAAACGCGCCGATCGGAGAGTCCTGGGAGATTTCCGACCGCGAAGACGATGCTACTGTAGTCGCCAACGGACCGTACTCGGGACTCTCACTGTCGGTCCTGCGCCGAGAACATCCCTCAGAGCTGGTGGGAAACCACGGAATTGCCGCGGGAAACGGCCGCTTCCCTCTGCTTATAAAATTCATAGATGCGTCCGAAGTTCTTTCGGTTCAAGTTCACCCGAACAACGAATATGCCGCGGCCCACCATCCCGGAGAATTGGGTAAAACTGAGGCTTGGTACATCGTGCACGCAGATCCAGACTCCGAAATTATCTTTGGCTTCAAACCCGGGGTTGACAGGACTGCTTTGGAGAAAGCAATCGAGTCTGGAACCGTAAAAGACACCCTTAGGCATTTGAAAGTTAAATCGGGCGACTGCTTCTTCACCCCCGCCGGCCGCGCCCATGCATTGGGAGCCGGCATTGTGGTTTACGAAGTCCAGCAGAACTCCGACGTCACGTACCGCTTCTACGACTGGAACCGGCTGGGGCTGGATGGAAAACCCCGCGAACTGCACATCCCGCAGTCCCTGGATGTTTTGGACTTCTCTGAAGATGCAGAGGACCCAAGATGCTCTCCATCACCGCTGAAAGAGCTGTCCGGAGAGGTAAAAAGGTTTATACACTGCCCTTTCTTTGTTCTCGACCTCATAGAGGGCAGCGCTCCTGTGGAGGCGGACACAGGGCCGCATGGGTTTCATGCAATCTCGGCAATTTCGGGTCAAGCCGAGCTAGTCTGCGTTGAGCCAACCTTGGGCGCCCTGGAATCCGGTGTTCATCACGTAACCATAACGGTTGGTGAAACCGTTCTGCTTCCGGCCTCCTTAGGTCGCTATCGGATAGAGCCGCACGGTCAATTCAAGGCACTGCGCAGTTTCGTCCCAAACGAGCCACAGCGGGTCTAATCCAAATCCCTGCCGGCCACTCCGTCAATGGTGGTGTTGACGTCAGGCAGGCCGTTTGCCCCGGGCCGGATTTTAGACTTTTTGACCATACGCACGTGGCCGTCCACAAACAGATAGTTGTGTGTGCCGCGCCTCTTCGGATCCCACCACGAAGAATCGCGCGGCTCGGCGTGGTTTGAGAGCCATTCCCCGCACAGTGCCTTTGCAGAAGGGTGCTTCACTGCGGATAAGCTTTGAGCCTCCACCGGGAAGTCCCATGCTTTTGCCGGGTCCCACAAATCCCGAGGGTCCTTCATCTGATTCACAACTTCGGGGGAGTGGTAAAATGCCGCGGAGTAAGCGTAGGATGTGGATTCCCACTTTTCTCGGGCCGTTTCGTCGGAAGGGCAGAAAAGTATACCCGGCGTGCCGTCAACAGACACCAACGGGTCTCCCGGGTTCGCCTTGCGGCCTGCCATCGCAAGGTAGCGCTGAAGCGGCCACCGCCACCGCCGGCCCATCCAAAGCAGTGGATCTGCCTCGTCCGCGGGAAAGGTGTCGTCGTAGTCGGCCAAATAAGCCGAGAAAGCCTGGCCAATCTGCCTCAGGTTACTGCGGCAAGCCGACGCACGAGCCGCCTCCCTAACGCGCGCCAGCACAGGGAATACTATCGCGGAGAGGATGGAGATAACCGCAATAACGACCAACAGCTCTATAAGAGAAAAAGCTTTGGAGCGGATTGATCTGCAGAACCTCAGCATTCCGCTCCAAATTATAACAGGGTCTGCAGGTTGTTTGGGAGGGTTTGGCTAAGCAAGTCAAACCCTCCCCACACCCTCTTCACATCTGCTCCACCGACTTCAAGAACTCATCCCAAGGCGCGGCAGGATACGTTTCGGTTACCGCGCCGGCTTCCTGGCGGATGATCAAAGCAACCTTCGTTGCGGTCTCATTGTCTGGAGCCTCAAACACATCCACAACGTCGTAAGGCCCCATCACCGCATAACTACAGCACCACTTAACCTGAGGAAAGCTGGTTCTGATCTTCTCCCCAACGCGCTTAGCCAGCTCCTTGAACTCACTGCCGGATTTGATCGCGCCCGCCGGCAGTTTTGTCATCAGCACGTACGACGGCATAACCCCCTCCTTGCGCCACCGCCCCCGATAGGGCTGTTTTAGCATTTTGTACCCAAACGATGAAACAGCCAAACCCATCGTTTTCACTTGCGGCGGTCCACAAGCTCGCCAACGTTCTCGTGGATTTTCTCTACGGCCCTCACAATGTCGGCGAGATCATCCTCCTCCGCCAGCAGAAGGTTGTGGAAAAGCCACACCCCCTCTTCGTAGCACGCGCGCTCGGTAACCGGTAGGTGTAACTCTTCGTAGTTCGGAATGGGGCCGTCGTAGTACGGACACCCGAGCGGACATCGGAGCACCGACGGATTTGCGAAAGCCGGAAGCTTGTACAGCGGCGTGTAGCCTAAGCTTGCTGGTATTCCTTCGGCGTTGAGGGCCTCCACAAAAGCTTCGCGGGAAGCCCCGCCGAACTGCTCCGAATTATACCTGAAGATGTAAAGGTGATACGCATGCGCCGTCGCCTGCGGAGCGCGCAGCAGCGGCTTGACCCCGGGAATCTCTCCAAGCCGCCGACTCAGGTAAGCCGCCGACTCCATCCTTTTGCGATTTAAGCTGTCCAGTCTGCTGAGCTGAACCCGCATCACAGCGGCCTGCCACCCGCTGAGCCTGTGGTTCGCCCCGGGCAGGTAATGTTCATACCACCGACCGCCGATTACCCGACCGCAGTTGTGGTAACTCCATGCGGCCTCATGCAAGGCATCGTCATTTGTCAGCACGGCACCGCCTTCGCCCGCGCTCACGTTCTTGCTGGATTGAAAGCTGAACGAGGCCATGTGTCCTATAGAACCCACTCTCTTTCCATTCCACTCTGCTCCATGGGCTTGAGCCGCGTCCTCCAGCACCTTGATGCCCCACCTCTCGGCTATCGCCATGATGGAATCCATATCAGCCGGATGGCCGCCCAAATGAACAGGGATTATTGCCTTGGTGCGCTCGGTGATAGCTCGTTCCACGCATTTTGGGTCCATGCAGTACGTATCCGGATCGATATCGACGAAGACCGGGACAGCGTTTATGAGAAGTGGAGCCATTGCCGTGGCCAGGAACGTGTACGCCGGTACGATCACCTCATCCCCAGCTCCCACACCGATGGCCCTCAGTGCAACCATCAGCGATACAGTCCCGTTAGATACACAGATTGCGTGCTTGGCACCGCAAAACTCAGCGAACTCCCGCTCAAACGCCTCTATCTCTGGGCTTCCGATGCCCCACACGCCGCTTTCCAAAACCCTGCAAAGCGCCTCTTTCTCCTTCTCATCCCCCCAAGGCCACTGAGGCCATGGGCGTGTTCGCACCGGTTCCCCGCCGTTAACCGCCAGTTTCATACAAACCCTCCGCACATTCGGTTAAACACTCCAAAGCCGCGTTCACCACCATCTCTCCGGCGTCCGGAGCAAGGGGAGCCTCGTAGCCGTAGTAGCGGTAGGCAGAGTCCACTTCGTATCCGCCCTCCTCGTATGCACTCCTAGTGGGAATGTAGCCTACGTTGCCGTTCGCGTAGCCCGCAATGAAGGTTACTTTAAACGGTGATCCTGCGCGCACACGCATTCCAAGCTCAACAAACGCTTCTCCAGGCAGGGTGGCTACTGCAAAAGCGCCGCAACTCAAAGCCGATACTGCGGCATCAACGCACGTATTCACCCCTTTCAACGGAAGTTTCAACCTTCTCTCAGCGAAGCGGAGTTGTGAGGCATCAAGCGTTGGCGCGGTTCTTAATGCATCTGCCACTGAACCGGCAACTGCCTGGCCGACTGCATCTGCGGAGTCGAAAGAGCGGTGGTACACGGCCGGGTTTACATCCCCGCAGGCACCTTGAAGGAACACGGGAAGCCCGTAGATTCTGTCTCTCGACAGCGCGGCGCAGGCGGCACCAGGATAATCCGCAGAGATAAGCCTGTTTTCGTGACCCAAGCACACGGCGTGGCACGCATACCCAAACAGCACGGCCACGGCGTTCCCTTGCTTGTCAACAAACTGGGCTACCGGCAGTGACGGATCCACCGGTCCTGGCGGAACCTCCGGAGGCCGCTGATCGACCGTGGCAAGCAAAACGGTTTGCTCCCCGATTTTTGCACGGCGGTTCATTGCAACATCCGCACGCCCCACAGCACACCGCACCCGACATTCAACCATCTGCTTTTGGGCGTTCACAGCGCACTGAACGATCTTGTCGGCCGCATCGGCCAGCCATGACGAATCCAAATCCCCGCAGTCCACCAAATCCATAGGAGCCGGGCCGCTGTGCGTGTGCGTGCAGGCCACTATGGAATGCGGGATCCCTGCTTCCTCTCTCAGCCGCTCCCGCAGTCTGTCGCTGAAAGCCGGCGTAAACCCCAAGAGATCGCATGACACCACAGCAACTTTTGCGCCGCCGTCGTCCATCACCACAGCCTTGGCAAACACCGGATCGTGCACACCGATCGATGGCTGTTGCCGAGCCGCGTATCCGCTCAAATGGCACGGGTTTGCCGGAGTAATATCCAAGCTTGCGGCACCAACCTTCAACATCGCATCCCCCTAAAACCCATGTATTGGAAACACAATCTGCTTAACGCGCTGTAAAGTTGCATCCACAGCATCCTTCACCGCACCACTGCTCACGGTGCGCATTGGGTCCCGCAGATAAGATACACCATGCTGACTGCACACATCTAAAGGAAGAGGATTCGGAACATCTCCGCGGCACATGATAAACCAAGCGATGGTCCATATTCTAGAAACGGAATTAACGCTGTACCCTCCGCCGCCCAAAGCCACCCAAGGGATTCCAAGATGAGCAAAGAATCGAAATGCATGCTCGTAAGCGGCGGTGGAAACGTTCAGGTGAGCTAAAGGATCTTCGGAATGACTGTCTGCCCCCAATTGGGTGACCAGTGCATCCGGCTTAAACGCGGAGAGAAGCGGCGGTACTATTTCATCGAACGCATGTATGTACACATCATCCCCGGTGCCGGGCGGTAAAGGCACGTTTACAGAGTAGCCGAAGCCTTCGCCCTCTCCCGCCTCCTCGGGAAATCCGCTTCCCGGGAAGAGGTAACGGCCGGATTCGTGGATCGACACCGTCAGCACTCTTGGGTTGGAGTAGAAAGCGGCCTGCACACCGTCGCCGTGATGCGCGTCTATATCGACGTATGCCACCTTCTCCACGCTTTCAAGCAGGCGGTAGATGGCTGCTACGCAGTCGTTTATGATGCAGAACCCACTCGCCCTGCTGTACATTGCATGGTGCAGACCGCCAGATGTGTTAAAGGCAACAGCCGCCTCCCCTGCCAGCACA
>JBMFPP010000049.1:0-10591 GCA_049969055.1 Armatimonadota bacterium
GAGTGGCCCGAACAACTACGCATAACGGTGATAGCCGCCACACGCATTGTTGAAGCTGCCATTAAGGCAGGGCTTGTCAAGTCCAGAGAGGAGATTATATCCTCACTGGAGGACGTCTTCAAAAAAATCAAGGAACTTGCGGCCGAGGAATGAAAACGCATTGAAACGCTGAGGGCTATTCCGCAGAAGCAGTTTTCCCTCACTGCTTCTGATGGAGAATGCAACCTGTCGAACGGCTGAGATCACAAAAGCAGCTTCTTCAGGAGCCCAAGGCAAAATCTGAAGCCGCTGTGGAACAAACCGCTTCGCCAGAACAAAACGGCAACCGATCGAAAAAACGAAGCGATTTGTAAAAATCTTCGGTCGCTTGTTCTTTTCCCGCATCCACTCAAGAAGTTTTGAAGATCCACGCTGCCTAAACGTCAAAACTTCTTATTGGGAGAAAACTTATGCGCATCACTTCTGCAGTTTGCATAATTGTGCTGTTCATCACTGCACAGCCCGCTTCCCTTGGAGCGGCGCGCGGATCAACGCGCAGTAGGGGAGTTTTGAGACAGCTCCAACCCGGCGACCGATGGGGCTTCATCAGCCGCGGAATAGTAGGGCGCGGAACGCGTATTCTGCCCTTCAGCCAAACCCGCACTGTTGAAGTGCTCTCGGAAACGAAGAAAAGCCCCGGCGGCACCGAGTGCAAAGTGCTCCTAATGCGCACCCTAACCCGCTCTCCCGCCGGCGCCGATACAAGCACATCCGAGGCCTACTTCACCCAAACCCAAGACGGTACCATACTTATACACGGCCGCAAGCCCGCAGACAAACCGGATATCCAATGGGTGGTGGACCCTCCCGAAAAATACATCCCCGACGTGAAAAGTCCCCTAAGCGTAGGAGCTTCGTGGACCAGCACTTACAAAATGTCTGATGACACAACAGGCACCCAAAAATCCGAGGTTGTGGGAACACACCGCCTGAGGATTCCCGCCGGCACGTTCAATAGTTTTGTTATCAAATCCCAGCTTGAGGAAAGCGATGGCTTGAAGGTTGTGCTCCTTGCCTGGTACGTACCCGAACTGGGAACTGAGGTCCTAACAGTAAGCATCGCAAAAACGGCAGAGGGGCTAACTTTCATCGAAACCGAGGTGCTTGTGGGCTATTCACTGCAGAAGACGGCGCAGGACAGCTCCAAGCGCCGGTAGCGAGCACAGCGGCGCCGAGTCCCCTAATCGCACGCTCCCACCGCCTGCTTCATAACATCCACAGGCGGCTGAATTCCTGTCCATATCTCAAACGATTTTGCGCCTTGGTGCACCAGCATACCAATGCCGCTCACGGTTCTGCAACCCCTTTCCTGCGCTTGCTTCAAAAGCTTGGTGGTCCTTGGATTAAACACCGCATCGTAAACCACTAATCCGGAATGCAGAACCGAGGCATCCGGCAGGGGTGATGCATCCACATCCGGATGCATCCCCACTGATGTAGCGTTTATCAACAAGCCGCACTCCCCAAGGTGTTTCCGCAAATGCGTATCTTCAAGCGGCAGGGCGTAAATCTTCTTCCTTGTTGCCTCGGCAAGAACTGTGCACATCTCTTCGGCTTTTCGCAGTGTTCGGTTGAACACAAAAACGCTCTCCACCTCCGGCCTTGAAGCCAAGGCGTACACCACACCCCGCGCCGCACCGCTGGCTCCCAATACAGCTGTCTGCTTCGGCAAAACAGACAGGCCTGCATCTTCAAGCGACTTGAGAATGCCGTACACATCCGTGTTGAAACCGACCAACCGCCCGCCTTCGTTCTTCACAGTGTTTACAGCACCCACCAAGCGTGCCTCATCCGAAATCTCGTCGATATACTCAACAACGGCCTGCTTGTGGGGAACGGTAACATTCATACCTATAATGCCCAGCCCCCTCATCCCCTGCACGGCATGGCCGAGCTTTTCCGGGGGCACATCGAACGCAACATAGCATAAATCCATTCCCAGCGCCGCAATGGCCGCATTATGCATCCGCGGTGACAGCGAGTGGGCAATCGGATGCCCTATCACGCACAAAACCCCGGTAGTGCTGTGTATCGACGGACGGATGTCGCAAACCATGTTCAAAGCAACACGGATGTTTAACTAACAAGAGCCAGGGCCTCTGCCGAACTGTCTTCGGCAACGGCACTACCTCTCTCCGCACCATTAACCCAAATGTGCTCCACAACGGCAGAGTCAATCACCGGTAGCTCCTTAGAAAGCCTCCGAAGCAAACAGCCAGGGCTACAGCAGTCCGTCTTTCGACGGCCGATTCCCGAATTTAACGACACCGTCAGAGAAAAGTAGGGTCTTCCGCACACCGAACGGCCGCATTCATCGCAAACGATCACAGTACGCTGCATGGTAAAACACCTCCGGCACAGAATGGCTTCCATAACCTCTTATACCTGCGGCCGTAAAGGGTTTAAACCAAGGCGGAACGCACTCAACGCACCTGTCTGAGATACTGCGTTATCTTGTTCATGCCCTCAATCAGCGTTCTCTGCGCTTCATCGAGCTTTTCCACGCCGGAGCGAAGCGTTTCGCTTTTCCTATCCATAAGAAATTTTGCGAAATCTCTGCAGGCCGCCTCCTCCCGGCCGTAACCCTGGGCCAAAAGATCGTGGGCATCTTGCAACTGCGGAATATCCTCAGGAGCGTCGGAAACCACAAACTCGCGCGTCTTTGCTGCATCGATCTCCTTCTTAAAGCGTGCTACGTCTCCGGCAAACGCGGCTACATATTGCTCGTCGGGTTTGCCGGCCTCTCTGGCTTCGAGTATATCCCTGGCCGACCGCCGGATATCAAATCGAGAAACAAAAGCCGCGTACTGGGCTTCTGCCTTCCTCGCATACACAACGGCGGGATCCTCCTCTTCTTTTCTTCTGGAAACAGAAGCAATTATCACCAAAATCACAACCGCAACTCCAAGCACCAAAGCCCAATAGACCAGCTTGCGATTGCCTGCTTCAGCGTTAGAAACACTTTCCTGCATATTCAAAAACCTCCGAGGAACGGCGCGCGTGGAGCTCCGTTGCAACCGCGCCAGATATTAGGTGCGACATAAACCAAGCAGACTCCTTCAGCAAACGAAGGCCTCAGCCGTCCAAAAACATACTTTGGCCTCCGCGCACTTTCAAAAACTCCAACTACCTAACGCTAACCTCCAAACCCTCGCCGTCCGGCTCAAGCGAGATGCTGTTTTTGAAATGCGCAGGATCGCGCACGAAATCCAAGTACTCGCCTGCCGTGCGTTGAAACCACTCCGGAATGGTGTCGTGTGCTAGAACCAGCGACCCTGGACGCAGTTTGTTGTAAGCCCTTTGCAAAAGCGAAAGGTATATCAGCTTAGTATTCGGCCCGCTCGTGCCCGGAAGGGGACCGTTGGCATCGAGGTAAAGCAGATCTATAGGCGGCTCTATGCGGTCTAGAACCCGGTGGCCGTCGTCTACGATCAGCTCAACCTCGTGAAGAACCCCCAACCGCCTTAGGTTCTCCGCGGCCAACTCGGCGGCCTTCGGATCTATTTCCACGCCTATCAACCGACTTGCAGAATAGCACTTTCCGGGACCCACCGCCGCCCCAATGTTCCAAATAAGTGTGTTGCCGCAGTATATTCCAATACCAACCGCGCAGTCCGGTCTGTGCACAGCGTTAATCGCGTACAGCAGACGCTCCATAGGAGGGGTAATGCTGGTCCAAGGCACGCAAAACCTGCGCTTAACAGCACTGCGCAGGGCTTCAAATTTGGCATGGTCGCACCCGTCCGGGCGCGGAAGAAAACCCTCCTCGTAAAGAGCGGCAACAGCGCGGTCAACAGATTCCGCCTCACTCAAAAGCCATTTGGTCATTTGCAAGCGTTTCGCCAACCTCTTCTGCCTCCTTCATCCACAACCCAATCCTGGCGCGAAGACTGAGCTCAATTGTTTGATTCAAGAACAACGTGGCTGTAGCGCAGTTCCGGCAGTGCGGACCCGGAAGCCGCTCCAGCTCTGATAAGTTCGCGGCAATATTCTGAGAAACACTCCGGGTTTGCACATTCCCCAAAGGCTTTGGGCGTGCAACACTGTGCGCCCCGCACCAATACTGCGATCCATCGGGAAGCACAAAACCCTGCGTCGGCACAATATGGCACCGACTAATCAAAGCAAGCCGGCCGTATTCGCCGTCTTCGCACGCCTCCGCGTAGTCTTCCAAAGAGCCGCGGTGGCGCACGCGGTGGTAAGCGCTTGTAAAGAAAGCCCAATTGCCGAAATCCAACCGCTCGTCTGGCGGGACCCCCACCTCATCCTGATACTGCTCCCAAACGGAAGCCGCCTCCAACCAAGTACGCAGGTAAAACCTAACGATCTCATCCCTGCTTAACCGACGGCCCGCGTTCTCTGCACCGCCAACCGGTATAAGATGCACCCCTAGGTCCCGAAAGTGCGGATCAGCCCGCCACGGCCTGCGGGCGCCGGGAGATCGAACGCGCTTCATATGAAGAAGCTTTTCAAGAAGCCGCGGAAACCCAAAAGCGTTGTGCCTGGTCAGCACGCAGTTGATGTGAATCACCGGATGGTCCGCCCCCAACAGCTCCCTGGCTATCTGCAGATCCATAAGCGCCTGAAGAACAGCGGCATGCCGCCCGGAAGCACCCGCAAGCGCATCGTGCACATTCGGATCGGCGCTGTCTAAAGAAAGGTGAAGCCGCGCCAAACCGCTGGCAACGAGGCGCAGTGCTACCTCCGGAGTGATGAGCAATCCGTTAGTATTTAGGTTCACCGCACAGCCAAGCCGGGTTGCAAACTCTATTAACCCGCCCTTACCGTACAACCGACGGCCTAAAAGCAAGGGCTCTCCGCCGGTCATGTAGATAAACGTGCCGCCCTTCGGCGGATTTTCAGCCGCGTTCTCGATTATCCTCCGCCAATCCCCGTCCGCAAGAACCTCCGGTGTTGGACGTTGATTGCAGTAAACACACTTCGGCTGTGCATTGCATGCATACGTTAGGCACAAACCCAGGAACGTAATCGGACAGGGCGACTGCGCGTAAGACTCCGGCCACTGCGAAAGCCTTCTCAACAGAACGTCTTCATCCCGCTCGCCGTTCGCAATAAGCTTTCTGACAGCACGCTCGTTGTGCAAACACAAATACTCAAAAGCAACCTCTGCCGGGGAATTGCCTTCCGGAGGTGTGTGTCGAAGCTGTGCCAACTGCTCCGGCAAGCCCGAGGCAACAACCTCCCGCCACTGCGGCGAATTGAACCGCTCCTCAAGCGCCTCGGCATGCTCCCGCATGTAGCATCCAAACAGCGTGTTCACCGATTTTTTCTCCCCAACACGAATCGCGGGGGCCAACGGCGAAAGCCCACCCAGAAGCACTGCCTCACCTACAAAGGCCTTTTCTCCGGAATACCGGCCCGCCTTGGGTATTTAACAGGGGTTGGCTCCTTCTTGCGAACCGAAACCAACACCCGTGTTTCGTTCGCAATCGGAAGCCTCAACTCCTTCACGTCCGACACCTCACCGCCGAGCAGGCTGATCGCATCTGCGGCATCTTTCAGCTCATCATATCCGCGCGGGCCCTTCATCGCCAAAAAACATCCTCCCACCCGCACAAGCGGAATGCACAGCTCAGCAAGCACACGCAGCTGAGCGACCGCGCGCGCAACAGCGAAATCGTACCGCTCTCGATGAAGCTTGTGCCTTCCGGCATCCTCTGCTCGAATATGGTGCAGGGAAACACCCTCAAGCCTCAAAACTTTCACAAGGTGCTCTAGAAACGCAATCCGCTTTCCCGAAGAGTCTATAAGGGCCAATTGTATTTCCGGCTCAACAATCTTAAGCGGCACACCGGGGAAACCGGCTCCGGTTCCAACATCCACCACCTTCTTCGCTCCGCAACTGCGCATAATCTGCACGCAGGTTAGGGAATCCACAAAGTGATGTACAGCAATCTCCTCCGGGTTTGTCACAGCGGTCAGATTGACCTTTTGGTTGTAAATCAAAAGCTCGCGCAGGTACAGCTTGAAAGCGCTCGATTCGCGGGTGGAAAGCTGCAAGCCCAATGCGCGTGCACCCTCGTCCAGAAGCTTCAGGGCAGGCTCCAGTTCCGACTCCTCCACATTAACTCCTCTTAATTCAAACCAACCTGTCGTTGGAGAACCTCTCTACACCGTTTTATCTTTAGCTGTAGCAACAGCCGCATCCTCCGCAAAAGAGCACGGCCACCAACAGAACTGCACTCGGGCTTCAGCCCGAACCAAAGCGCCGGCCCAAACCTTGAGTACCTCCGGCAGTCCCAAATTCGCCGCGGGTAACTGCTTCATCTCACGAAGCTCCTCAAAGGATGCCCAGCCTTTCTTCTAGAAAATTCTTCTCGGCAACTTTACCAAAGGAGGTGAGCTAGAGTGCGGCACTCTAACACATTTCTTCGGTGCGCCGCTGCTGCCCTAACGCTCCTTTTCATCTCCGTGACCGGCGTATGCGCTAAAAGCGGCGCAACTGACAAACCAGTAAAACCGCCGAAAGGCGCCATCATCCTATTTGACGGAAAAGACGCCTCCGGTTGGGTCCACCGCGGCTCCGGCAGGCCGTGCCAGTGGAAGGTTGAAAACGGTTACATGGAGGTGGTTCCGGGAACCGGAGACATCCAAAGCATCAAGGAATTCAAAGACGCTAAAATCCACGTCGAGTTCAACGTGCCGTACATGCCAGAAGCATCTGGACAGGCTCGCGGAAACAGCGGTGTGTACATCCAAGGCCTGTACGAAGTTCAAATTCTGGACTCCTACGGCCTTACTCCCGGCTTGGGCGACTGCGGTGCCATCTACGGACTGGCTGCACCGCGGGTTAATGCCGCAAAACCACCCGGACAGTGGCAGACATACGACATTATCTTCTACGCGCCTAAATTCGACGCCAACGGCAACATGATCAGCAAACCCAAAATCACCGTTTACTGGAACGGTGTGAAGGTGCATGACAACTTCGAGATAAGCGGACGCACCACTGCCTCCGCAGACCGTGATCCATCTAAACCCGGCCCTCTGCTTCTGCAGGACCACGGATGCAGGGTGCGCTACCGAAATATTTGGGTCGTTCCGCTGAAACCTAAGAGCTAACCGGCAAGCAAGCGGGGTCGATCCCCCGCTTGCCTCCATAAGCTGTCATCCTTCTCTGCTTTTTTACTAACCCCCTATTTAGTTTTGCGCTCACCCGGTCGATACAACTATCGGCGGAGTACTTTTCGCAAAAAGCGTTTTGGCACTGCGCGCCCACGCACTGCTGACTCGTTCCAAGCTGAGCAAAAACCAGCCTCCGTGGAGACACAGCCCATGAAAGCAAAAGCACGAAACCGCCTCAGCAACCGCAGAACAGCGCGGCTGCTGGAGATCTGGAAAACCAGCAAAGACCCCGCCGTGCTCGAACAGATCGTTACACTGCACGAACGCCTCGTTTACAGCGTAGCAAGAAGGTACGCAAACGCCGGCGAGCCTCTGGAAGACCTGGTTCAAGAAGGTTTCATCGGATTGCTGCGCGCTGTCGATCTGTACGACCCGTCACGCGGCGTTCGCTTCTCCACGTACGCCTGCCACAAGATCATTGGTTCTATTCAGCACTATCTCCGGGACAGATCTCGCATAATTCGCCATCCCGCCTGGATTCAAGAACTTCGAGGCCGGGTACTGCGGGAACTGCCCAAGCTCAAAGAAGCGTTGGGCCGCCATCCAGACACATCCGAAATAGCATCTCACCTCGATGTTGACGAGGAAGACATCCGAGCTACCATAGCGGCATCCCTGTCAACCGATGTCGAGTCGCTGGATGAAATTCTCCAGCAAGACCTGCGTGGCGAAAATTCACTGCCGAGAAGTGAAACCAAAGCCTGCCGCGACGTAGTAGCCGACGGCATTGAAGACCAAATCGCTCTGCACTGCGCCATCGATTCACTGCCAACCATGGAGTCTAGAGCTATCAAGCTGTTCTACCTGAACGGCTTGGGATATCAAGATCTAGCCCGAACCATGCACATATCCACAAGCAAGGCGCGCCGCCTGGTTCAATCGGCAATAGTTCGACTGCGGCAGAACTTGTTCGGATACAGAACGCCTCCCATTTCTCCTCTGTAATGCCGCCGAATTACTGCACAGCTGCCCGGTTGTATTGTTCCCGTATGCCGGCAGAGAGGGAGGATTTTGCCTCTGCGATGTGGAATAAACACCTCGGTATAATCGCCCGTGCGCATGCTGTCAAGTTGGAGGGGTGCGGATGCTGGTTGAGGTATACGATCTCGCCGGCAACACGCAATTATTTGACCTAGATCCCGGCGATGTGTGTCCGATCTGCGGCGAAGGGGAGCTGATCCCGGAACCCATCGGTGACGGTACAGATGATGAATTCCTCATCTGCGACTACTGCCACCTTGAATATTGGCCTACCACATAAGCGCCTCGGCAAACGGCGTGTTAGGTTTGATCTGCCGTTTGCGTATAAGTAGCGAGCAAGCCCGAAGATTCGAACCAGGAGGTTCCACCATGCAAACCAAAGCAAGATTTTGGGCCGCTGTACTGTTTTTAACAGCCGCTCTTCTTGCAACATTTGCCGCTCCGGCGAACAGCGCCGCTTTAGAAAGCCGAAAACAAGCCCCTAAAAACGAACGCACCATCGTCGTAACCGGATACGCCGAGGTGCTTGCACAGCCAGACACCGCTGTCCTCCGACTTGGCGTGGAAACCCAAGATGCATCCGCCAAAGCCGCCGCCGAGGCCAACGCCAAAGCGTCCCAAGCTGTTGCCGACGCAGTAAAAAAGCTCGGCATCAGCGCAGAAAACATACAAACGGCTTGGTACAATGTCATGCCGATATACGAGGAGCCTTCCCCCCGAGGAGAGCCTTACAAAATCCCAAAAGTTATTGCGTACAGGGTGACAAACACCGTGACAGTACACCTTCGCGGCATGGTAACCAAGGTGGGTGATGTTATAGATGCCGCATTGGAGGCCGGAGCAAACCGGGTGGAAGGCCTAAGCTTCGAGCTGAATGCAAAAGATAAGTTTGTACAGCAGGCTGTGCGCAGAGCCGTCCAAGATGCCAAACGCAAGGCCCAAACCATCGCTCAGGCTCTGGGGGTGCGCCTTGGCGAGCCAATCCTCGCCTCAGAAGGATACGCTTACCAGGTAATACAAGAAGCCCTACAGTTCAGAATGGGCGCCGCAGGATTTGGAGGCACTCCCATTTCGCCGGGCACCGTTCAGATTACGGCCAACGTGGTTGTTCGATTCAGCTTCTCCGGCCAACCGAGGAGGTAAATCCTGAACTCTACCTCACAGAAACGCGAAAACGAATCGAAACCGAAGCACCCGGCGGCATATTACCAGCGGCTATCTTCACCAAACCATCCGCGGCTTTAGCCTCCCAGGCTTTTCCGTTAACCTCAACCGAACCAGCGACAATTTCGGTTCCATCCGGGAGAGGTGCTGTTACAACCACTTCCCTCGCCGTGCCACCGCCGCTGTTGCGTACAAGCACATCCACAACCACATCTTCTCCCGGCTTCACTGCCTCGGGTGATGCTTTCACGCTCAATACCAACTCCGGCAGGGCTCCGACCGCCAACTTCACCGACCGACGTGCAAGCGCTCCTCCCTCACCAACCGCCTCGAAAGTGGCTAGATACATCCCCGGCTCGGCGTAAGAGTGGGCAACCGTCAGCTCTCCCCTGCCTTCAACAGGGGGCGTTCCATCGCCGAAATACCAAGTAACCCTCGCCCCAGAATCAGACCTGCCGAAAAGCGTCACACTGCCGCCTGCATCCGGCTCCAAAGTATCAGCGGATATTTCGATCCTCGGTTCTCTCCCGTCTGTCGAAGGTGGGTTGGCCTCAAGCCACAGATAAAGCTGGAACGAACGCTGTATCTTCCCCTGCTCTTTGCTTACCTGGTACCACTCACCCATATAAACCGGATCCATAGAGTCCGGAGGGACAGGAGCTGAGTTACCCGGCTGCCTCCAGTACATCCAATGGATGATTGAATCCGCAAACATGCGCCTTGCCAAATCTCGGAACTGCGGGAGCCGCGTCTGCTCCCATGCAAAAGCTATAAGGTCCACCAACAACCACAGATTCTGAGTGTAGCGGTTGCCGCCCGCCGGGTCTGTCTCGCTCCAGCCGTCCACCACACCCGACAGCGGATTGTACCAGCCGCGCTTGTCGAAAGTGCCGCCCAGAATATACCTGTCTCTTACCCAGTACGCCTCCCTAAGAAGGTAAGCTTTCACTTCCGGGTCACTGGTGTATCTGTAAAGAAGTATAAGAGGTTCAGCGTAGTAGCTTTCATTAGTGATCAGCTCGTCGTACTTCAGGCCGTAGTAGCCCCTCACGTTTGTATATCCCTGAGGGACATCGTTCACGCGGCTTTCGTAGCGCAGTAATATGCGGAACAGCTCCAACGCCGCATCCAGCATGGGCTTTTCGTAGGTAACCCCGTACACTGATACCAAAGCTTCTACGGACCAGCCAACAAATCTCGTTTCCTGGCGGTCGAACTGCCCTGGGTCCTGGCTCACCGCAAGACGGGTAGCTTCAGCCAT
>JBMFPP010000050.1:0-10562 GCA_049969055.1 Armatimonadota bacterium
TACTGGAGGGCAGAGCCATGGCAAAGCCTGAAGGGGAAATGACAGTGCGCGAAGCCGGTCGGAAAGGCGGGCAAAAAGTGAAGGAAAAGCACGGGATTGAATTCTTCAGGGAGATAGGGCGCAAAGGAGGACAGGCCACCGCCAGAGCACACGGCCACGAGTTTTACCAAGAGATAGGGCGTAAAGGCGGACAGAAAGGCAGTTCTCAGAGCAAATCGCCAAAAACGGCCGAGGAAGCTTAAAAAGCTGTTCCTAAGAAGATCTTTCTTTAGGAGTTTACAGTGAGTGCGCCTGAGGGATTTCCTCTGCGCATTTGGTTGGGGATGGATGATATTTTGTCAGGTGCCGTGTGAGTCTAGTTTGTGCTTTGCCTCGAACTCGGTAACCGGAAGTAAAAGATCGTTGCGAAGTGCGTCTAAAGCCGCCTCCGCTTCACTCTTGCTGGAGAAATGATCGTAGGCGTAGTAGATTGAAGAGCCGCGCTTGTGGAAATACACCGCATATACGGTCTTCTGGGGAACGCCGAACTGCTCTAAAACGACGTTCCACACATCCCGCGCCGCCGGCACTGCCACTCTGGAGGGATCGCTGTTCTCCGAATCCTTGTTGTTCCGTCCGACTCCGGATCGATTTATCAATCTTCTGCGCATCATGAAAGAGCTTGGGGTAGGCCTGCCCACGTGCTACCTCCTAACCTCCTTCCAAAAGTTCCCCTCATCAGCATTATACCCCATTATTCCAGATTCTCCCCGTGTTTCGATATTATCGGTGCATATCAAAAGACGAACTGCCCGCACAAAGGGATATTTGCGCCGAAGCATGATTATTATCGGGTTACAGCAGGGGGTTTCACACCAGTTTAACGCGCTTGAGTCTCAGGGAATTGGCCACAACGCTTATGGAGCTGAACGCCATTGCCGCCGCAGCCAGCATTGGGTTGAGGCTTACTCCAAGCCACGGGTACAGGGCACCTGCGGCAACGGGGATCAGCAGAACGTTGTAGCCGAAGGCCCAAACAAGATTCTGCCTTATGACCCACATGGTGGCGCGGCTTAAAGCCACAGCAGGCGCCAAAAGCCCCAAATCGGGCCTTATAAGGGTTATGGGCGCCGCTCCCATAGCAATGTCAGTGCCGCTGGCCAGGGCGATGCCAACATTTGCCTGCGCCAAAGCCGGAGCGTCGTTTATTCCGTCGCCGACCAAAACAACCACTTCGCCCCGAGCCTGCAGTTTCTTCACCTCCGCAACTTTGTCGGCAGGAGTTGCTTTAGAAACTACCGCATCCACCTGAACCGCTCTTGCAACCTCATCGGCTGTCTTTTGGCTGTCGCCGGTTAGCATCACCGTTTTTACTCCCAGCTTTCGCAGATGCGCCACCGCTTTGGCTGAGCTTTCGCGGATAGTATCTGCCAGCACCACAGCACCGATGAGCTTCCCATCAGCTGAAACGAACACAGTGGTTCCGTCGGCAGTTTCCAAATACGGCAGTTGTTCCGGCTTTATTCCGACTTGCGCCGTATATTCGGCACTACCAACCAAAACCCGCACCCCGTTTACTACGGCGTCCACTCCACCGCCGGGCACTGCTCGAAATTCGCTGGGGCGGTGTATTTCGATACCCAAAGCTTGGGCGTGGTTTACTATTCCACAACCGATAGGGTGCTCCGAAACCACTTCCGCCGATGCGGCAAGCTCCAATACCCTGCGCTCGTCGCATTCGTTAAGCGGAATCACCCTCTTCACCGAAAGCTGGCCGGTGGTGATGGTTCCGGTTTTGTCGAAGACCACCGTGGTTGCACGGCCAAGCGTTTCCAAAGCCTCTGCGTCTCGAATTAGTATGCCGAGCTCTGCCCCTCTGCCGGTAGCGACCATGACGGCTGTTGGAGTGGCAAGTCCAAGTGCGCATGGGCAGGCAACTATCAATACGGCAACGCCAGCCATAACAGCCTGCGCCAAACTGCCCCCAAAGAGAAGCCACGCCGCAAACGATATGCCGGCCAGGCCGATCACTGCAGGTACGAAGTATGCGGCCACAGCATCTGCCAAACGCTGAATCGGTGCTTTAGACCCCTGAGCCTCCTCAACCAGACGGATGATCTGCGCAAGAACTGTGTCACTGCCCACGCGCCCTGCGCGGAATTTGAAGCTTCCGGTGAGGTTTATGGTGCCCCCGGTTACTTGGTCTCCGGGGCCTTTTTCGACTGGAAGCGGTTCCCCTGTGAGCATCGACTCGTCTACCGACGACGCACCTTCGACCACAACGCCGTCCACGGGCACGCGCTCCCCGGGGCGAACAACCACCAGATCGCCAACTCGAACATCCTCAACAGGCACTTCTTCGTCCTTGCCGCCGCGGATTACAAGCGCAGTTCGCGGTTGCAGGCCGGCCAGCCTGCGGATCGCCTCGGATGCCGAGCTTTTCGCCCTCGCTTCCAGGAAGCGCCCCAAGAGGATCAGCGAGATTATAGCCGCAGACGTATCGAAGTAAACGGGCTGGGGTAAACCCGCAATCACTGCAACTGCGCTGTAGCCGTAAGCGGCCGACGTGCCGACCGCTATAAGGGTGTTCATATCGGATGTGCGGTGCCTGGCGGCTTTCCACGCGGCTTTGTAAAACCTCCATCCGGCCCAAAACTGAACGGGGGTTGCAAGCACAAGCTGAATCAGGTTGAGCGCCTGGTGGGAAATCCCAATCCGCATCGGAAGGCCGTGCCACATTCCCAAAACCATCAGCACTGCGGCGATCGGGGCGCTAACCGCGAATTTAACCAGCAGGTCGCGCGTCTCTTTTGTCTTTTGAAGGTCGGCTTTATCCAGTGCGAGGTCCTCCTGCAGCTGCGCCTGGTAGCCGGCTTCTTGGACTGCGCGAATTAAATTCTCGGGGCTGCAGGCGCTTTTCTCGCATTCTACGTAAGCCGTCATCGACGCCAGGTTTACGGCGGCACTGCGGACGCCGGCAACGCCCAAAAGCGCTTTCTCAACCCTTGCGGCACACGACGCGCAGGTGAGGCCGCCGAGAGAAAGGCGAAGTACTTCTGGAGACTCTGAAGGAACGGCATCGTACCCGATACTGCGGACCAAGTCAACAAGCTTGGAAACGGGTGCGGCGTCGGCATCGTGCACCACCACCGCTTTCTCTGCCGCCAAATTGACAGAAGCTGAAAACACACCCTCTGAACTTGAGAGCGCGCGCTCTATGCGTGATGCGCACGATGCGCAAGACATGCCTATTAAGCGCAAAACTGTTGTTGTTTGTTTCATACCACTAGTATGATAGGTGAATGCGGGGGCTGGTTCCAATAACCGAGGTCAAATTTGAAAACTGCCTGCCGCCAACCTGCTGTACCGCGCGGAGGAGCTTTCACGGGGATTCCACAAATAAAAGGCGGGTGCGGCGGTTTTTCGGCCGCCGTACCCGCAAGGGGTGGTGGTTAACTAGCCCCACGGAGGGCTAGGTGGATTTTCTCAGGATAGTTTCTCGAGGCCCACTGCGGCTCGCAGAATCCTGGTAACATCAGCGATGTCGATCTTGCCGTTCTTGTTGATGTCACCGGCCGCGATCTGCGCCTCGGTGGGATTCTTCAGGATGCCGACGGCAATCTGCAGGGCGATGGTTGCGTCAGGGATGCCCAGCTTGCCGTCGCCGTTCACGTCGCCGAGAACAACGGCAGGCGGAGGCGGCGTTACCGACGGCTCGGAGTACTTGGGCTCCCAAGCACCGGATGCGAGCTTGAAGTCTGCGAACCTCGCCACCCGCACGTCGCCGGCCGCATGGGATGTAGCCGCCAAACCGATCAGCAAGCTGGAGGGCATATCGGCAACCGTGGTTTCGGCAACCTTAGCCGGATTGCTGCCGTCCTCGGACTTGTACAGTGTGAACAGGTTGCCTTTGCGGACGAGCATAATCCAGGTGCCGTACTTCCACCAGTTGTCTCCGCCTAGGTCGTTGGATGCCGCATCTGCAACCGGCCGCCACTGCAGGCGGGCGCCGTGCATGCCGGTACCGGCCGCGAATACGTGCATCGAACCGGGCTCGGTGGTGTCGCGCACCATGATGCCGGCCTTGCTCCAGTCGCTTCCGCCCTGGGCGGTGTCGAGCACCCTAACTGCCGCGGTGAAGTCGCCGTTCACCTTGGTCGGCAGGTAGGCGTAGTGGAACTGGTCGGATACGTCCCAAATGTCGGCGCCGTCCGCATGGATTGTCACCACACCGCCGGACACGCTGGTACTGCCGCCGTCGGAGTTGATGTCCTCGCCCTTGAGTTTGGTCACATCAACCGCTGGGAAGTCCGCCGGACCGAAGCCCGCGCCGGTGATCTTCAGATCGGCAAGCACCACACTCTTGCCGCCTTCCACGGTTACATCAACCGGAGCAGGAACGGAAGCGGCGTAACCCTTCACGCTCAGCTTGTAGGTGCCCGGCGCAACTTCGAAGACGAAGGAGCCGTCGACATCGCTTGTGGAGGTCGAGATAGATTTTCCGGCGGCGTCGGTCAGTGTAACCGTCATTCTCGCGGCACCAACACCGGTTTCGGTCACAACGCGGCCGGATATCACGCCGAACGAGTTCAACACCGGGTGCAGGCGGCCAGCGCGGTTCTGACTTCCGGCTCCGCCACCGCCCTGGTTGCCCAGAATGGCGATAACGTTGTCACCATCCCAGTTGATGTACTCGGCTGGGATAATGTAGCGGCGGGATGTGTCCCAAGACCACAACATGTGACCGATGTAGTGGCCGTTGAAGAAGGTCACATCGCTGTCATCAACCTGGAAGTTCCAGAGGACGAAGGGGCGGCCCTTGTACTGCGCCATGCTTGCCGGCATCTTGAATTTGATGCGGTACCAGAACCAGCTGTTGTTGGGAACGGGGTTGCCGGCCTGCAGGTCGGCAGGCCACTCAACGTCCATCCAGTCGGCGGTCTCTTTGAAGTCGGGCTTAGCAGGATCGAAATTGTCCGGGCGAACCAGCACTGGATCGTCAATGCCGCCCCAAGCCTTCGCCGAGACAGTGGTATCTGTGGACGCCGTGCTGAGATCGATGTCCAAAACCTGCCGCACCTTGAGCTGAACCGTCACAGTGGAGTCCTTCACGGTAACGTTGGCAGGAGCAACCGGCTCTGCGGTTTCGCCGATCGGCACGACGGAATAATCGCCCGCAGGGACCGCTGTTGAGAATGTACCGTCAGGCCAAACGGGGATCTCTCTGGTGCCTTCTGGGCCAACAATTCTCACCTTGCCGCCGCCCACGGGCTTGCCGCTTTCGTCGGTGACTGTGCCTTCAAGGCCGTACAGCTTTGTTTCGCCGGCGGGGAAGTAAGTGGCCACGCGGTCAATCTGCGCCAGGTCTTCTTCATTAAAGCCGTTGGCTACAGCGGTGCTGGCAGGCAGGTCATAGATATAAAGCATTCCTGCGCCTGGGCGGCCCCACACGTAGGTTTTAACCCACGGCATAGCCCAATCGGTATGCCCTTGTGGATAGCCCAGCACTATGTCCACATCGCTGGGAGCTGTGGCGCGGGCGCTGTTCCACGGCTTGGTAAACCCCCACTTCTTGGCTTCATCGTTGAAAACCACGGGGGTGTTGGCATCGTTGTAGCCCCAGCGGGCCACCCAAAAGCCGAACGCCGCCGCGGCACCGGTATCGTTCCATGCCGGTCGGGAACCGTCAGAAAGGCCGACGTAATATGCGGGCCAATCGAACAGGTAGATCAGTTTGCCGCCGTTGTACAGGTATTTGTTCAGGGTGCTGTAAAGGTTGGGGGAGTTGGTGTCGCCAACCGGATCGGCAACTGTATCGGGCACAACGTCGTTCGCCATTACGACGACGCTCGTAGCCCTGTCTTTGCTGTGCTGTATGCAGAATTCGCGGAACCCCTGAGCATCCAGCTTCTTGTAGCCTTTGCTGACGAGATAGTCGGTAATCATGTCGGCCACTTCGGCCGAAACCCAGCTCAGGGCGTAGTTTTCATCGCGGTAAACCGCTTTGTCTATAGCTGCACTAGCTGGAATACAGCCGGCCAGCACTATTGTGGCCAGCAGTAGCCAAAATGTACGCACTCTCATCACATGTCCTCCCTCTCACCCATGTGAGGTGCTGATAAGATACTGCCGCACAGATTTCCAAATCTGTTAGGCAGAAGCGTTACGGGTCTTTTTGCGAAGCTGCTGGTCCTCCCGTTCCAGGCGCAGCTTCAGGATAAAACCACCACCTCCCTGCAAGTCATCCGGCTCCGCGCTCGGCGAAAACCGCCTGAAGCGCCGACCCGTTGGAGCCAGACGCTCGCTTTCAGATACGCCTACCTTATACCACCTGCGCGGAATTGTGTCAACCCTGTTGGGCCTTCATCAGAAAAAGAGAAACTTTCCAGAAGGCCAATGTGGAAGAGGGGAAATTCCAATCATTCCAATCCATCTATCAGCCGCATGCCGTCATCTTCCGAACCTTGGTTGACGCGCCTGCAGTTCGGTGCTTATACTCAACCCGGAGGGGCAATGGGCGCGTTTTTCCGATGGAGGTATTATCTACCATGAAACGCATTCTGCTTGCGGTCATTGGGTTTTTACTGCTTACTTCTGCCTCTGGAACCGCTTTTTCGCAGTACATACTGTGGCAGTATCCAACCTACAACGTTCAGTTCCCCCCTGCTGTTGGTGCTGACGGCACCGTATATGTGGCTTCCAGCGACGGCACTCTGCAGGCCGTCTCGCCGGACGGCCTTAGGAAGTGGATTTTGGAGCTTGGGGGGACTCCGTCCACATCTCCGGTGATAGGTTCAACTGGCTCTATTTACGTTGGGCTGGCGAATGGAAAGCTGGTTTCCGTAAAGCCCAGCGGCGAAAAAGAATGGACGGTGGATTTGGGGGGCGAGGTTCTCCCACCGCTGGCGGTTGGCCCGCAGGGGGAGATATACGCGGCCGCCGGCAGTGTTGTGCACGCGGTTGATGCCGGCGGAAAGAAGCTTTGGAGCCGCGATACCTATGCAAAAGTCACCGGACCGCCTGTTCCCGATGCCTTTGGGCAGGTGTATTTCTGCACCGATGCATACGGGCTTACAGCTCTAAGCAGTGCCGATGGAGCCGAGAAATGGGTTTTCCCGAACGTTGCCGGCGATGGCTACCGCCCGCACCCAACCGATGCCGGTATTTGGTTCGGTGATAATGCTGGATACGTGTACCTGCTGACGCAGGATGGAAAGAATCCGGTGACCTTGGCCCCTGATGCCCAAGTTGGTAAGTGGAATTCCGCAAACGTAGGCACCGCAAAAGATGGAACTGTTTTTGCGGCTGCCGGAGACGGCAAACTGCATGCGGTTGGACCCGACGGCAAGGAAAAGTGGGCTGTTTCTCTGCCTGGAGGCGTTTCCGCGGCGCCGTACGTTGGCCCGGACGGAATGATATACCTCGGCTCTCAGAGCAAACTGCTTGTTTTGGACCAGACCGGCGCGGTCAAGCTTGAGTTTTCAGGGAAAGGCACGGTTTCGGCCGTGCTGAAGGTGCCCAGCGGGCCGTTGTTTGCCGTGTTCTCGCGCTCGGGGATTCCCGGGGCCGCCGCTAACCTCGGGATGCTTGCCAGCATAGCCCTCGGAGAACCTCCTTCTCCGCGCTGGGAGCCAACGGGCTTGGTGGGTGTCAGCGTGTGGAAAATCGAGGCGGATTCATCCGCACCCAAAGCCGCTTACGCGGGAACGGAAGGCGGCCTTTACTTCACCACCGACGGCGGCAGATCATGGGGGAGCACTGGGCTTAGGGAGCCCGGCTCTTCCGGCGGAGTGCCGTCGGTTAGATCCCTCTCCGTTTCCAAAGACGGCACAGGGTACGCCATGGCAGGTGAGTACATAGCCGCAGGGCGAGGAGCCTCTTGGGGCATCACGGTGAAGATGGAGGGCTTTGACCGCATTGCCGCCGATCCCAACAACTCTCAGAAAATAGCTGTGGGCAGTACGAAAACCGGCGAGGTAGACATTTTCGAAGACGGGGGTTACATCGTGTCTGAAATCCTCGAGGTAACCGGCTTGAGGGAATTGGTATTCGGCGGAAAAGGCACGCTTTTCGCACTTACGGATGCGGGCCTTTTGGTGGTTGATGATGGAACGCTTCTCCGCCAGGGCTCTTGGTACGATTTTGGGATTTCGGAAGACGAGAGTCGGATGTACTTGGCCGGGGATCCGGGGTTGTTTGTAAGCACAGACGGCGGCAAGACGTGGAATCAGTTGGGGAAAGAGCTTCCCGGTACGGTGTTTCGGGTTGCAAGCGATCCGTCGAACCCCGATATCCTTTACGCCGCCGCCTGCGTGCCGCGCGAGAAGCAGGACCTGGCATCCATAGACGGTATAGGGGTTTACAGATCGACGGATGGAGGGCGCTCCTGGGTTCTGCTCAACAACGGTCTAACGGATCTCGACGTTCGTGATCTAACCGGAGTTCCTGGAGTTGGGGTTTTGCTGGCCAACTCAAGCGGCGTCTTTGTTTCGCCGGTGGTTGCCGCTCCTCCACAGCCCGAGGTGAAATTCGGCGATATAGACGGCGACGGCCGTGTGGCAATACCCGATGTAACGCTGGCGCTCCGCATAGCCGTTGGTATAAAGACGGACGCCACTCCTCAGCAGATTAAAGCGGGGGATGTAGCTCCGAAGGGGGCGCCGGACGGCAAGATCACGATTGCGGATGTAACACGGTTACTGCGTCGGGTTGTTGGGCTGGAGCCGGATCCGTGGCCGTAAGGCGCGGAAGGATTTTCTGGCTGGGAAGCTGGCAAAACGTTTCATTTTGTCCCGGCCGGCATAGCTTTTTGGAAGCCGACCCCGGCTCTGCGGGCCGGGGTCGGGAATTTTAAGGCATGTATTCAGTGTACGCCAATAGGTAGCACACTATTGGCTCTGCACCTTGGTTTTGGTTCAGCCCTGTCGGCGTAAGGCCGTCGTAACAGCCGCCGGACGCAGGGTCGTAAAGCCACACATTGTGCACATTGCGTCCGAAGAACCAATCGAAAGATATGCGTGCAAGCTCGCGGTACTGCGATTTTCCGCTCCATCTATAGGCGGCCATAGAAGCGATAACCATATCGGCCGCATCAATCACCTGTTGGTCAAACCTTGCCCTGCGCCTCCGCTTTATATACCATCCGTTGCTTCCAACAGGCTCCAAGATGCCGTTGCGGACGGTTACTTCGGCCAAAAAGTCCAAAGCCGCCAAAGCCGCACTGCCGTAGCGCTCGTCTTCGGATACAGCGGCGGCGCATATAAGCCCTGCGGGGAGAACAGCGTTTGCGTACGTGAGGCGGTCTTCGAACCAAGTCCAGCCGGGTGAGGAGTTGCGCTTCAACAGCTCCAAAAGAAAATCTCCGTGGGTCGAAGCGATGTCCTTGGCTTGGGGCACGTCGCCGCCCCGCGAGAGGTAGTACTGCAGTCCCATAAGGGCATAGCACCGCGCCCTCGGGCTGTTTATGCTTGGGACCCACCGAAGCGCTTGGAGAAACATCTCGTTTGCCGGCCTGGTTATAGATGCTGGGGCAAATTCATCTGTCGCCGCGTAGCCCAGCGCCCAAACAGCTCTGCCCTGGCAGTCTTCGGAACCAACCGCGTCCAAAAAACTTTGGTCGTACGCGACGAAATTGTGAAAACGCCCGTCCGGAAGATGAGCATATCTCATGAACGAGAGGTAGGTGCTTGCCAGCCGAAGCAGGTCGGGATCTCTGCTTTTGGCATGGCACTGAAGGGCTACAAGAAGGGCGCGGCTGTTATCGTCTACACAGTAGCCGGTTCTGCGGTTTGGGATGGTGAAATAAGCGTGCTGAATAATTCCGCTGGCATCGGTGAGGTGTTTAAGATGCCGCAGATCCAGCGGAGGGTATAGGTTAGGGATCTCGCCCAGATACCCAGCCTCTTGAACAACAGCTTCTCCTGTCATAACGGTTGGACCACCTCCGGCTCGGCCGGCTGATAGCGCTCCGACCGCTCGCGCAGTACCTCTCGGAATATATCCAGGTAGTCGATGGCTACGTTGTGCCAGGTGGTTCTGCGTCCGTACCGGAAGGCTTCCTCTTCCAGGTTGTGGCGAAGCTGTGGATCGGACAGAATCCTGAGTATGGCATCGGCTAAGCTTTCCGCATCGGCGAAATCGACGAGCAGTCCGCGCCCGGGACCCAACACCGATTTGGCGTACAGGTACTTCGTGGAAACGATGGCTTTGCCGCATCCGAGAGCGTACGACAGCGTGCCGCTGACAATTTGGTCGGGGCCGAGGTAAGGGGTTACATACACATCGGTGGCGTTTAAGTAGGCTATTATCTCATCCAGCGTGAGGTAGCGGTTTTCAAAGCTTACGTTGCGCTGTATGCCGAGTTCCCTGACGAGGTTCAGCAGGTAGTTTCTGTACTCTTCACCGTACAGCCGGCGAACTACGGGGTGGGTTTGGCCGAGCACCAAGTAGAGCGTGTTGGGGAACTCTTTGGCAACTTTGGCCACGGCCTGAATGGCGTACTCGATGCCTTTGCCGCGGCTTATGAGGCCGAACGTGGATATCACCTGTCGGCCTTCAAGCCCCAGTGCGCGCTTCGCCTGGTC
>JBMFPP010000051.1:0-10454 GCA_049969055.1 Armatimonadota bacterium
TTATGGTAACTGTGCACGAATAATCTGCCAAGGAACAATGAGTATCTACAATGTCCCCGTTGCTGCTTATGGCCACAAGCTGAGATTCTGGAAGAACCGGCAGAGCGACGCCGCGGAAGATTATTTCGCTCTCCACGCTGGCGTAGTTCCACACTACTTCCATTAGGGTTTCAAGCTCGTCTTCGGTGACATCTGTGAAGACGTGCCGCTGTCCACGCCCATCGCGAACGATCACCTTGGGATATACATTGGGTATGTATCGGAATGGTCTGCGCATGTGCCTCTCCAATTTCAAGGGTTATTGCCAGAACTGATAAGTTGGAACGTCGAATATTATGCCTAGAATATTTCCTATACTGCCAACCACAAACTGTCCAAGTATCAAACCGAAGAAGAACGGCAGAGAGCGGCGGAAGCCCTGCAACCCGGAATACCTAAGAATCACAAGTTTAAGCACCCAGGCGATGAAAAGCGGCATCCAGACCAGGTTCATCTCCCAGCTCTCGGTTACGGCGTAACCGAGGGGATGAAAAGGCCACCACGGAAATCTAACGCGCATAGCCTGAAGGAACATGGCAAAACCCAGACCAACCAACACCGCAATGCCCGCGGGGGCGCTTGGACCCTCGCGGTTGTTCAGCCAAGAAACAAGCCTGTCATAAGCCTCGGGGCCGAAAGTTCCCGATCTGGCGGTGGCGCCGTATTCGTACATCAAATGCAGCATTGCCCAAAAGGCCGCCAACCCGCCGACGAACCCGGCAAACACTATAACCCAAAACCATTTTTTATAGTTTCCTTTGGTGCGCTCGGCTAGCTTAAGACCTTCAAGCTGGTGGGGCATGGGATGGTAGCGATAAGCCCTGTTGAACCAGAAGAACAGGGAAAACATCACCAAATTCTGGGCTCCGAAAGCCTTGGTACCGAGTATCTCTGTCATCACCCAGTCGGGACCGGTAAAGTGAAGATCGTGGACTGGGGTTCCCAGCTCGGCACGCATCCTGGTTATGGCTATGGCCAATGCAAAATAGATGGCAAAGAAAGCAACAGCTACCCACCAGGACATGCCTGCCGCTGTGCAGAAAAGCACCAAAAGCGCCATTCCCACAATAATACCCACCACAGCCCATCGGTAGCGCAACGGCTCTTGGGAATCGTCCACTTCGGAGGGTAATCCTATAATGCATCTCCAAACCTGCTTTAAATAATCTCTGCCAAGCCACACGGAAAATATAACGAAAGCAAGATAAGCACCGAAAGCTTGGTCGTTTGTATAAGGAAAGCGCGGCGTTCTATCCCAGGAGAAGGCGTAGGTGATGATCCGCTGTGCCTTCCAAAACCAGTAAAAGAACCAGCACGAGAACAGGAAGTCCAGCGGCATGATCATCCCCAGCCCTATCATGAACGGGTACCAAGAGACTGGAGTCCAGCCTATAGCGTTCCAGGGCCGGTTAGCCACATAGCGCCCGATGTCTAAAAAGCTCTGGCCGAAGCCCGGGGTGAGGATTGTAGGGATCCAGGGGAAGTACAGGTTCAGGCCGTTTATGATGTCCACGGTTCCGGCGATTCCGAAGGCTATCCAAAACAGCCTGCTGCGGAATAGGCTGGAAACCACGCCGCGGTCGGCTCCATCAGTGATTTCAAGCGGCAGTTGGATTATTGGATAGCTTAGCTTTTCGCGCTCCGTCCACTGCTTGCGGAGTATGGCGTTGATGCAGGCCATAATCCAAAGCAGCAACATGATGAATACCAACCAGGAAAGCACCGGAATTGCCCAAACGGCCAAGTAGTCCCACCGGTAGATGTTCGAAGACCCCTCGTAGTAACCCCGTATAACATCTTTATCCGAAACCATTAGCCACTTCGGCAGTCTGCCGATGAAAAGCGACTCCCAGTTGTTGCTGGACGAAGCGAATCTGAACGGCCACGACATCATTGGGACCAAAACCTGCGCGGCATCGTGTGCGCACAAGGTGGATGCTATGGCCAGCATAGCATACACAACGAGCAGTTCTCCCTGCGAAAGCGCGTGCTTGGGAGCTATCCGCCACACCAGCCAGTTCAGTGCGGTTATAACGGTTAGAATGAATATCACATTGAAGAAAAGCGATATGGTGGTTGGGTGCGCCGAATAGCGAACTATCTCCATCTGAACCACCCAGTAAGCGTTTGGGGGTATCAGGATGGTGCCGATTAAAACAGAGCGCCACGTAACCCCGCTGTCTCTCTTGCGCGCAGTAATACCGGGTTTTGGTTCAGATGAGGAGTTTTCTTGCTGTTTAGTAAAAGGTTTGGGCTTCACTTACTCAGTTCCAATGAGGGAAAATAGCAATTTACTCTTCGACTTTTCGGCGATTAACTCCTGCATCGAAGCTGGCTTTCGAAAACCCAACTGCAGGAGCGCTTCCACCCGGCAAAATAAAATGCCCGGGGCATTTACAAACCCCGGGCGCTCCCCAATCTTTCTGAAATGCGCACCCAGCTACCTCTGATCTATGGGGATGTACGGACGGTCGATGGTACCGATGTACTGCGCGCGCGGGCGAATCAGCCGGTTGTCTGCATACTGCTCCATGATGTGCGCGGTCCAGCCTGTAATCCTGCTGCAGGCAAATATAGGTGTAAACAGATCCGAAGGTATCCCCAAATAGTGGTATACAGAGGCGGAGTAGAAATCCACGTTGGGATGCAGATGCTTTTCGCGGTGCGCCACCTTTTCAATTATCACCGACATTTCGTACCATTTAGTATCGCCGGTGTGCTCTGCCAGCTGTTTGGACATCTGACGCAAGAACGAAGCTCTGGGATCTTCGGTGCGGTAGACGCGGTGACCGAAGCCCATTATCCGTTCTTTTCGCGCCAAGGCATCCATAACGTACTGCTCTGCCCTATCCACACTTCCAATCCGCTTTAGCATTTCCATAACCTGTTCGTTGGCTCCGCCGTGCAGAGGCCCATCCAGCGCCGCGATGGCGGCCACTACAGCCCCATACATATCCGCCAAAGTTGCCGCCGTAACGCGCGCCGCGAACGTAGACGCGTTCAGTTCATGCTCGGCGTGTAGAACCAGGCACATATCGAACGCTTTCGTGCTGAGGCTGTCTGGAGGCGTTCCGTTGAGCATATAAAGGAAGTTGGCGGCTGTATTAAGCGATGGATCCGGAGGAACCGGATCTTTTCCGTTCCTAATTCTATGAAAGGCCGCTACTATGGTGAAAAATCTGGACGTCAACCGTATGGCCTTGCGCTGGTTGGCCTCGGGCGATGGGTCCTCCAGCTCGGGGTCGTACATCGCCAGAGCGGATACGGCTGTCCTCAAAACGTTCATCGGGGATGCTATTTTGGGCAAAGAGGCAATTATGTCCAAAATCTGGGGCGGCAGAGGCCTCTGCTCCGCCATCTTGGCTGTTAAGCTTTCAAGCTCGTGCCTCTTTGGAAGCGCATCGTACCAAAGCAGGTAGGCAACCTCCTCAAAGGTGGCTTTCTCCGCCAGCTCACGAACATCTATGCCTCGGTAAGCCAGCTTGCCTTGTATGCCGTCTAGATAGCATATGGATGATGCGCTGGCAACTACTCCTTCCAGACCCTTAATGGGAACCTCTGAACCGGAAATAGACATCTTTCAACCCTTTCATCTGCGTTCAAGTATTGTTTTTCTGGGGCCTTTTTCAGTTGGCATACTCGCCGTGCGCCAAAAGCTCTTTCAGCCTGCGCTGGCGCCAGCCTCCCAAATCTTTTATAACCTGCGGCTCATCCAAGCTTCGCAACCACATTGTCAATTCGCCCTGATGAAGTGTAGCTACCGGTTTCAGTGCCTTCACATGGCCGTCGTAAAAGAGAAAATTGCTCAACTTGTTGTGCGTTTGCATAACGCCCAGATAGCTGTTGGGGGTTGGATTCCACTCGGTGGAGTACAAAAACGAGGACCACGGCTGATCTGCAGGATATACGTCGGGATAGCCGTATCGGCACTCGCAAACGTTAATAACCTCGGTGGGGTTTTTGATAACCGTGTCGGACGATCCGTCGTGTCCGGCCGCTCCGTTCATGCAGTAAGAGCGCCCCGGCTCGGTTCCTTCATAATCGGCGTCGTACCATTCGTTGGATGGACAGCGGAATGTGCTCATCTTCACGTAAGGCCTGATAGCAGTCTTCCAAGTGTAATGCAGTCCGCCGGCCGGGTCGAAGCGGTTCTGCGGATAGGCGCCGTCGTAGTCATCAGCGTACATCTTCCATGCCACACCGATCTGCTTCAAATTGCTTTGGCAGGTGCTGGACCTTGCCCGCTCGCGCGCCGCCGCAAACACCGGGAAAAGCATTGCGGCCAAGATAGCGATAATCGCTATAACCACCAAAAGCTCGATAAGCGTAAAGCCGAGCCGCTTTGCTGTGCGCATCTGAGTTTTCCTCCGAGTTGCCCACAGGAGTATACTCCAGAGGTACTTAAACACCCGCTTACTCCACGGGTTTAACAACCACTGTGGTGCCTATCCGAGTGCCATCCCTCAGCAGTTTCTTTACCCTCAGCACGTAAGGAGACACCCTGCTCATCTGCGAAGATGCAGACCGGAAGTCCTCCAGCGACTTCACCGGGGTGCGGTTTATGCGCACAATCACATCTCCAGGGGTTATGCCGGTTTCAAACGCTCCGCTGGCACGCTCAACGTCCAGAACAACAACTCCCCCGTCCACTCCAACCTGTTTTGCTTCCTCTGGAGTAAGCTCTCGAACCGTGATGCCAGCCCTTGATTCTGTGCGCGGTTTAGGCTGTTGTTGTTCATCGGTGCTCTGCGGCGCGAAAAGCTCGGACTCCGGAGGGCGCTTCTCGGTTACAACTGTCACGGTCATCTCTTTGCCCTCGCGAATCAACCGCACCTTTACCTGGCGGTTCGGCGGTGTGGCGGCTACGAGGTTTTCCAAATCCGAAAAACTTTCCACCTTCTCGTCGCCCCAAGCTATTATCACGTCCTCGTCTTTTATGCCGGCTTTGGCCGCCGGACTGCCTTCTTTAACAGAGTCCACAAACGCGCCCTTTTCAACCCCCAGCAATTTGCCCAATACGGGATCGATCTCGCGGTTGTAGCTCATGGTATTCACGCCCAGCCAACCGCGTATCACCTCGCCGTGCTGTATGAGCTGTTCCACTACGTTCTTGGCTACGTTGATAGGGATCGCAAATCCAATGCCAACAGAGACTCCGGTTGGGGATGCTATTGCCGTATTTATGCCGATTACCTGACCGTTAATATCAACCAAAGGGCCTCCGGAATTGCCCGGGTTGATGGACGCGTCGGTCTGTATCATATCGCGGTAGTCAGCGAAACTACCGCCTATTCTGCCAAGCTCGCGCCCTTTGGCGCTGATAACCCCCACGGTTAAAGTTTGGCCTATGCTCAGCGGATTGCCGATGGCAATGGCCCACTGTCCAACGCGAACGGTGCTTGAGTCGCCGAGTTTGGCAACCCTCTCCGGCGGTTGTGGGTCCGGCAGGCGTATTTTCAAGAGAGCCAAGTCGGTTTTGGGATCTCCAGAGCCAACCATGGTCGCCCTTATAGGATCTTTAATGCCGGACACGAACACCCTAATCCGCTTGGCACCTTGAACCACGTGGTAGTTCGTCAGCACGTAGTAGTCAGAGCCCGATTTTCTAACTATGAGCCCGGATGCGCTGGATTCCGTTGGTACAGGAGGCTGTGGACGCTGGCCAGGTGTCTGCGGTCCCTCTCGCTCTTCCTGCGTTCCGGGTTGGCCGGAGCCCGGCAGTTCGCGTTCTTCCGCGCGGATTCCCACCACTGCTGGTTCCACCTGCTCTGCAATGGTGGTAAAAGCCTCTTGGAGAGCCATCAAAGCCTGCAGTTTTTGCTGGTCGGACGAGCGGCCTGCCCCTGCCAAAGCAGTTGAATTTGTGCTTACCGATAGTAGAAACCCTGCTGTTAGCAAGATTGCCGTCGATAGCTTACCACCGATCTTCATATCCTCACCCCGATAAAGGTTTGAGACTCCTCACCGGCCCCGCAAACCTTTGCCTCAGCGCATAACGGTCACCGATGCATAGCCAACCACCTCGGAAGTGTCGCCCGTGATCGCTCCCGAGGAGTAGTATGTATTCAGCTTGGCGCTGTTAGCTCCCAAAAGCTTCGCCGCAGTCAGCATGGCAATAATAGGGCCGGCTCCACACATTGTTATATCCATATCTGCCACGGTCCTACTCAGCTTCTCAGCGTCCAGTTCCAAAATGTGTTTCAATGCGGCCATGTCCTTGCGTCTGGCAATAGACTCCGGCTCATAGTGAGTAAAGTCACTGCTGGCTATAATCACCGCATTTCTGTCCTTAACAACGGAAGCGACAGCGGTTCCGAGATCGCACATGGTTTGGAACCCAGCTGTGTAAACAACTATTGGCAGTATCCGGAAGTTGTTTCCGTACAGGTACTGCAGGAACGGCAGCTGCACCTCCAGAGAGTGCTCTCCGGTATGGCCAAGCGGATCATCGTAAGCCGCTTTGTACTCGCTCAACAGTTTCTGGGCGGCCTGCCGATCAACATCCACCGTGCCAAGAGGAGTTTGCCACGCACCGTCGGCGGCCACCGAGATAGGCCTGCCCCAGCCTCGGTGGTTGGGGCCTATAAGAACAACAAGCTCCGGCTGACCATCGCTTGCCAAGGATGCAAAGCTGTGTGCGGCGGCATATCCGGAGTATATATAGCCGGCGTGAGGGCAAACAAGCCCCACCACAGAGCTAAGCGGCCTCTCTGTAACCGCTGGAAGTCTCCCCGGTCCATATTCTCCTGTGAAACACTCTTCTATTTGGCGTTTCAGTGCTTCAGGGTTTACCTGGTAGAACGAACCGGCTACCGCCGGCAGGCGAATCGGCTTTGTATTCATTTTAAGCCCCCCGATGCAAGCATTAGCCTGCCCAAGCCACCTCTTTTAGTAACCAGTTGGCCGTGAATGCGCCGACTTTGGGATAATCAATTCTCCGCCGATTGTACAGCTCCTGCATTAACTTTAGCACCATTTGATGCTCTCAGGGCGAGAGCGCAGGTGAATCTGCGGAGGATGCGCATACACCTTAAACTTGGGGCTTGAAAGTGCTGTGAAAGGCTGTTATATTGAGTGTGCTCGGAGGCCTCGGCTTTTCCCAAAACCAGGGCTCCAAAGATGCGGCTGGGACGCGCCGTTCGCCGGAATTAACTATCGGTCCTTTTCGAAGGACCTTCGCAAGGAGGTTGAAGATGTGCTTCGCCTCTGGAAGCGGTTGTTTTGGCGGAGAGTTTCACTTTTGGGCGTGGCATCACCACTTTGGTCCGCACTGGCATCACTTTGGCCCGCCTTGGTTTGCACGGCGCTTCCACACCAAGGAAGAACGGAAGCGCATGCTTGAGGAGTATAAGGAGTTTCTGCAGAAAGAGCTGGCGGCAGTTGACGAGATGCTGAAGGACCTTGGTGGGTAGGAGTTTCGCGGCGGAGCGAGCGGCCGGATGAGGCGGCGTGCCGCCCTGGGGTGGTGCGCGTTTTGCCAGGCTGGCTTGCGTGCGTTTGCAAGAGGCCGCATGTGCCTGGAGGGTGGAAAGTGAGCTTGTTGAAGCTTGTTAGGCGCTGTATTTGGTTTGTTTTAGCATTTGCTGCAGTAGCGACGGCTGGCTCGGCACCTACCGACAACCACTCGGTGAAGATAACATGGTTGGGCCATGCCTGCTTTCGAATAGCACCGTCCAGCGGGCCTGTTGTTGTAACCGATCCTTTCGATCCGGGAATTGGTTCTTATCCGGTAGCCAAGCCAAAAGCGGATGTTGTTACCGTGAGCCACGAGCATGGGGACCACAATGCTGTTAATCGGGTTTCCGGGCAGTTTAAGGTGGTGCGCGGGAGCAGAACCCAAACGGTTGCCGGTGTTGAGTTCAAGGGGATTGCTTCTTACCACGATTCGGTTCAAGGACGGCAAAGAGGCACGAACACTATTTTCGTATTCAAGCTGAACGATATAACCTTCTGCCACTTGGGCGATTTGGGGCATGTTTTAACCCCACAGCAGGTTCAGGCTATCGGTCATGTGGACGTGCTCATGATACCGGTGGGGGGCTACTACACGATCGATGCGAAAACCGCGGACCGCGTGGTTCAACAGCTTTCTCCACGGGTTGTGCTTCCCATGCACTATAAGACGAAAGCTCTGTCGCCAAGCAACCCGATTTCCGGAATAGAGCCCTTTATTTCCGGCAAGAAGAACGTGAGGCATGTGAAAGGAGATACTTTGGTTCTGTCCTCGAAGTATCTTCCCAAGGAAACTGTGATTTATGTATTTGACTGCTACGGCTGAGAAACCTCTGCCGCACAAATTCGAAAGCTCTGCTCCTGAGAGGGCAGGGCTTTGTTTTTATGGAGTTTTGCATGCTTGTTCACGATGGTGTACCACTTCCCAGGAGCGGTTTCCGGTGCTATAATATGGCGGCCTGAGAAGTGCTTACCTGCTTAATTCGTGCTTGTGCTGGTTTGCTCGGAGGCGCTTCTTGGGGACCAATTAGTGAGGGCCGCCGAATGTGTAAACTGCCGCTCACAACCAAAGAAGTGGGAAGGATAGGGGGCAATACAACCAAGGCCAAGTATGGGCGCGAGCATTTTGTTGAAATGGGGCGCAGAGCCGCTCGGGTTTTGATGGAGCGCTACGGTAGCGATCATTACCGTATGATGGCCCAGGTTCGGCACGAGAAACGTTTGCGCTCTGAGGATTCCCAGGAGTCGGCCGCTGTCACTGCCTCTGAAGCTGGGAGGAAAGGCGGCACCACCGTTAAGGAAAAATACGGGCGAGACCATTTTGTTGCCGCCGGTCAGCGGGGAGGAAGCGCAACCAGAGAGAAGTACGGATCGGAGCATTATGCTTGCATAGGCCGTCTGGGCGGCATGAGCAAAGCCCGCAGGCGCTCTGATGGTTTCAATTCGGGCGGTTCCGAAAAGCGGGATTTTTAGTTCCCAATGCGCTGTTGAATTGGTACACCGCAACCTCTAAATCCCCACTGCCGGCGCGGAAAACGGGCTTCAGGAAGGACGGTGGGCGGAAAACCGCGTGTTCGGTGACTGAGTGTATCAAAGCCCTTTCTGCTGGTCCCACAAACACAAACTGAATTTTGGCTTTGCTGAGCAGTTCGAAGCGCCATTTGTCTGAAGTCCACGGCATGTAGAACTTCCTGACGGCGCGCAGGCGCTGTGAGAAAGCAGGGGTTTCTCCCCAGTGGCCAGCGTACACTTTGCATCCCGCCAATGCGGGTGCGTATCCGGATATTCCAGCCAGCGGCATAGCCAGCAGGTTTGAGCCGCGCCAATTTTTGTTCAGCCACCGAAGCGCTTCCATCTCTTGGGGTGTTAGGAAAATCCGCTGTCCGGATTCTGTTTGGTTATTTTGAATGTTCGAAACGGCTTGGTGCATCCAGCGCAGGTTTGTGAAGCAGGTAAGCAGTACGGCCAACCCTGCGGCGGTGGTGATGCTAAGACGGCTCTTTTCCCGCAGATACTCCACTCCCACACCGGCCAGCATGCTTATGGGTATATGTGCCCCCATCAGTATTTTCCTCTGAAAACTAACGGGAATGTAGGAGAGCAAGATTGGGACTGCGCTCCAGACCGTCAAGAACCTAAGGGCGTCTCGCTCTTTGGTATCTGCTCGGCGCACCAGTGCGGCGGCTCCAAAAACCAACAGCGGCACCAGAAGGCCGTAGCCGAGGAGCACATACATCGGGTGTGCGGAGCCTGTGGGCACCAAAGCCCTGGCGCGAAAGACGGGGTCGGTTTGATAAAGCCGCAATTGGTAGGCCACTCCTGGGGCCGAGAATGCCGCCGCAACAGCGAGGCCCAGCAGTTCCGCAGGCGCGGCTTTTTTAAGAGCAAGCCAGCGCAGTATCAAATAACAGGTTAGGGTACCCAACAGCTGGATAATGTCGTAGCTGTGGAAATTTGCAAGCAGACCTGCAGGTACTCCAGCGGCGATCCACCAACGCAGTTTTCCGGATTCCACCCCCTTAAAGGCAAGCAGGAAGGTTAACAACATCGCGGTTAGGGCGGCGAGGAACAGAGGATTTTGGTAGATGCAGAGGAATGAAACGGCTTCGGTTTGCCATAGGTCGATTGGTGAGTTCGGAACCCTTCTTGCAAAGAGCCAACCGACCCCCGAGGAGAAGCACACCAGCAGATATCCAACTTTCCTCGCTGGGAGGGGGCGGATCATGGTTCTAAGCACGGCGTAGGTTGTTATTAGAAAGCAGAACCCGAAGACAACCCTGGCTGTGTGAAACACACCCAAAACCGAAAGCCCAGTAACTTTGGCGAACCACCCTAAAATCAGGAACAGTAGGTTGAAGAACCTACCTGGGTGTGGGTCGGTTGTGAACAAGTTGTCCAGCAAAACGGAACCTTCTGCGGCTTGTCTCATCCAGGACATGTACACGTATGCGTCGTCTGGATAG
>JBMFPP010000052.1:0-7270 GCA_049969055.1 Armatimonadota bacterium
CTGCAAGCCTGTGGTGTACATCCAAATGACAGTGTCGCAGAACTCATCCTCAAGGGAATTGGTGCGTAAGTTTATCGAGCTTCTTGTCCAGATGTCTCACAATGCGCGCCCGTACTTAGTCGGCGGCGCGGTCCGCGACCTGCTTCTGAATAGACCCCTCAAAGACCTGGACGTCTCTGTCGAAAGAGACGGAGCCCCCTTGGGGCGCCGCCTGGCCGATGCGCTCCACGGCCACTTCTTCTTCCTGCGTGAAGAGGATGAAACCGCCAGAGTGCTTCTGCCGGAGGATAACGGAGGCCTCCAAATCGATATCACCGTGCGCCGAGGCAATCTCTCTCAAGAACTGCGCGAAAGAGATTTTACCGTGAATGCAATGGCTCTCGATCTCCACTCCCTTGCCTTGCTTGAATCTTGGGAGCCCCAGGCCCTGGAACCGCTTTTGGTTGACCCCTGCGGCGGCCTCCAAGACCTGCGCTCCGGCATCCTCCGCCCACCAAAAGACGATGCTTTCCGAAGAGATCCCGTCCGCATCTTGAGGGCGATAAGGCTTTCGGCATCTCTCGGCTTCACAACACCCCCAGAAACAACCCTCCAAATGCGCATGGCACTCCCTGGTATACTCGCCAGCCCACCAGAGAGAGTCCGCGACGAGCTTATGCAAATACTCGACCGCCCAGACGCCGCACACTGGTTTGAACGCGCCGACGAGCTGGGGATAATCCGCTTTATCCTACCGGATATCGACGCCCTCCACGATGTTGAGCAGAATTATTACCACCACCTAAATGCCTGGGAGCACACTATCGAGGCCGTCCGAAAACTCTCTGAACTTGTCGACGGAGAATGGCTGTCGGAACAGCTCAGGAACCGCGTGCTTGAACACTTGTGCCGCCCTGTGAACCGTCTGTATTCCCATGCCGCCGTACTCCGACTGGCCATCATTTACCACGACGTGGGTAAAAGCGTTACAAAAACGGTGGATGAAACAGGGCGCATACGCTTCTTCGGCCATGATACGGAGGGCGTTCGAATGGCAAACTCCGCTTGCCAGCGCCTCCGCCTCAGCGCGGCCGAAACCGGTTTGATTTTGGCAGGCGTCCGGCATCACATGCGGCTTAATCTAATGCTGAACGCAGCCAAAGACGGCCCCCCTTCGCCGAAAGCCATCCTTCGGTTCTTCCTCAACACCAAAAAGCATGCCGCCGATGTTCTGCTCATAGCAATGGCCGACTCCTTAGCAAGTTGTGGGCCGGCGGTCCCGCAAGGTTGGCACAAACGTTTCATCGGTTTCTGTGCAGACCTACTGCATCGAACCTTCTACGCCCCCGACAGCCTGGTTCCAGAACCGCTGGTCAACGGCGAAGAGCTCATGGAACACCTGGGGTTGGAAGAAGGACCCATCATCGGAAAACTGCTGAGAGCCATCCAAGAAGCTCAGGTCGAGGGTCGGGTACAGAGTAAAGAAGAAGCTTTGGGGCTTGCCAAAACCCTTCTGGAAAACCAAGATGCCTGAAGCGGATCTCCACGTTCATACAACCGCATCAGATGGAAAAGCATCTCCAAGCGAGGTGATCAGGCTAGCAGCCGCAGAAGGCCTCTGCGCCCTGGGCATATGCGATCACGACTCAACAAACGGCATCGATGAAGCGCTGGAAGAGGGGAAAAAGCTCGGCATTGAGGTGATACCCGGCGTCGAGATCAACACCGACTGCGGCCCCACCGAACTGCACATACTGGGGTATTTCATCGACCACCGCCACCCAAAACTGCAGGATGCGCTTAACTGGCTTCGCTCTTCCCGCGAGGAACGCGGCCGCCGAATGGTCGAAAAGCTCAGGCAGATAGGTGTTCACATAGAATTCGATTCCGTCCTGCAGGTGTCCGCTGGAGGAGCCATAGGCCGGCCGCACGTCGCCGCGGCGCTGGTAGAAGCCGGATACGCCTCGGATATAAACAGCGCCTTCGGAAAATACTTGGTCCGCGGTGCCCCTGGCTACGTCGAGCGAGTCAGATTCACCCCGGTGGAAGCGGTTCGTCTCATACTAGAAGCTGGAGGCATCCCGGGCATAGCACACCCAGCAAAAATCGGCAACGAAAACCTCTGGATCGACTTGATACCTCACGGCCTGCGCTGTGTGGAAGTTTACCACCCGGATCACACGGCTGCCGATCAACGCAGATACCGCCGCATGGCCAGAGAGCGCAGCCTTCTCATCACCGGCGGCTCGGACTACCACGGCCCAGAATCAGTTAGGAACGGCTTCAGCCGCGAGAAGTTCTGCCAGATCGGACAGCCGCGCATCCCCTACGAGCACGTTGAAACTCTCCGCGCCGCGGCCGAGCGCCGCATTAAGCAGACCTAACCACCAAGAGGTTTTGACGTTCAATCAATCACTCTTTGTTCGTCAAAACTTCTTGTTTACTGAAAAGTGACATTCGGAATTGGTTTTTCCGCGGTGGGTTTTACTCCGTAATCTCCCTCGCCGCCGGCCAAAGCCAACACCGCACTAATCTGCCCTATCCCGGAATCCACATTATCAACAGTGGGCACGCCCTTGCGCTGGAACACCGGAATCATCGAAACAGGGGTCGCCTCCGGCTCGGCCGCAACAACCCGAAGCTTCATCTCTTTCCACGTGGCCAGAAGACCTTGCTCCGGCAGTGTCCCCGCCTCGGCCTGAGAAAGGCGGGACGAATCCGAAGCAGAGGAGAGCAGAAGCACCATATCAACCGGGGTTGAATAATCGCCGTCCAGGCTCAGCCCAGGCGATATTCGCGCAACGTCGCTCAGCGCCTGCGACCACTCCCCGCTCACAATCGCAACGGCAAGGGTTCGAACGGCCTCGGCCGTTGCGTTGGGGGTGCCCTGCGCCACCTGAAACCGCGCCAGAATCTGATCCCGCCGCTTTCCGTATTCCGGTAACCACCCATCCCTCACTGAAGTGATGGATTTCACCGTTCCGCCGGCTGTCACTATCGCCGCACTGATCGACCCAACCAGTGCTTCATCTTTCAAATCCCCGCACACAACCAGTGCCACCTTCTTACCTGCTAACACACCGCCGAGCACCTTCGGCATCAGCGCCCTTTCAGCAACGTTCCTGTTTTCCAGCCTTCTCTCCAACTCGCGCATCCGAGAGTTCGCCTGGTCAAGCCGGTGCCTCAAAGCAAGCACTTCCCGCTTGAACGTCTGCTCCAGCCGCAGAACTGCCTGCTTCTGCCATTCGGCAGAGGCCAACCCCACAAAGGAATTGCCAACCAGCATGCCCACTCCCAAAGCCAGGAAAACCGCTATCAAACTTGCCAGGTGGTACCTGTAGTCAACCAAATTTGTCCCGCCTCCCTACCACGGCCACAGCTTCCACAAAATGTACCTCAAGTTCACGGCCAAAAGCTTCAAAAACGTGCTCAGGCTCGGAGATAATGACACTATGATCCCCATAGGCACCAAAGCCGAAGCAAACAGTGCCGCCAAATACTTAATCCGCAGTCCGGGGCGGTACAGGCGGCTGACCCCCTTTGCGTCCACCAAAATCGACCCAACCTTCAACCGGACAAGGAAAGTGCTTGCCATGCCGGCCCTTCCCTTGTCCAAAAACTCCACCAAAGAGAAGTGCGTGCCTAGCGCCACTATCACCTCTGCGCCCTTTTCGTAGGCCAAAAGCATTGCTGCGTCTTCGCTGGTGCCTGCCACCGGAAACACATGCGCTTGCAAGCCCAAGCGCTGTACATTTGCCAGCCCAGGCGCTCTCCCATCCGGATATGCATGCACCACCAGCTCAGCACCGCACATCAGCGCGCGGTCGCTGACGGAATCCATATCCCCCAAAATAATATCCGGCTTCAATCGGCACTCCAGCAGTGCATCGGCACCGCCGTCCACAGCCAAAAGCACGGGCCGCATCTCCTCAATGTAAGGCATGATCTGATGCAGGTCCTGTCTGTATCCCTCACCGCGCACCACAATCAAAACATGTCTTCCGGAGATCCTGGTATTGAGCTGTGGAAGCGCAACGGGCTCCAGCAGTGTGTGGACCTCTTCCGTAATCCTCTGGAGGGTGTTCTCGGCAAACTTACACAGCTCGTCTGTAAGGTTCTTTTTCGCCGTTTCCATGCGGCAGAGTACTTCTTCCTTGGTCAGCAGCTCGCCTTCCGCAACCACCTCACCGTCACGAATCAGTCGGTTCCCCTCCAGCAAAACCACATCCCCATCCTTCAGCACACTGAAAACCTCGCCGCCCACTGCATCCAACAGCGGTATTCCAGCCTCCAACAGAATTGCGGGCCCCGCATTGGGGTAGCGGCCGGTTATAGACCTTGCGGCATTAACAACAAGACAGGGAGAGCATTCCACCAACGCGCGTGCGGCAACAGTATCTATATCCGGATGATTAATAACCGCTACCTCGCCGCGGCGAAGCCTTTTCACCAAATTCTTGGTGCGAAGATCCATTCTCACCCTGCCGGAACAGAGACAGCGGTTTTTTTCGCCGTTCAACGTGGGCTTAAGCCAACCGCGAGCCGACTCCAACACCCGTCGCAGAATAAACCTAACGCGCGCCAAAGCGGAAAGCGGACTGGCTTTTTTCAAAAGTTTTGCCGCGTAAGGGGAAAGCACGTCTGTTTCACACAAAGTAAAAGGCAGATTCATAACTCCGCCCCAGCACCGATGCCGCGGCGTTCCCGGGGTGCTGAGAACGACTCGATCATCTCTCGAGCGTGCTCAAGGGCCGCTGCCGACCCAACCCCACCCAGCATTCTGGCTATCTCTTCAAGCCTTTCTGAACCGCTCAGCCGCCGCACCTCCACACGCGTTCGGCCCCCAGACTCAACTTTTCGAACAAGAAAGTGGTTGTGCGCCGCCGCGGCTATCTGAGGCAGATGTGTTACACACAGCACCTGGTTAACGCCAGCCAAAGACCGAAGCTTGCGCGCCAGAACCGCACCCATCGAACCGCCAATACCGGTGTCTATCTCATCGAAAATCATAACGGGCACTTGGTCTGCCCGAGACACCACCGTTTTCAGCGCCAGCATCACCCGAGAAAGCTCCCCTCCCGACGCTACCTTCGCCAGCGGTTTCAACGGCTCACCCGGGTTCGCAGACAGCAAAAATTCCACAAAATCAGAGCCGTCTGGCCCAACATCAGCAGGTCGGATATCAACGGCAAACTTTGCCTTATTCATACCAAGGTCGGAAAGTTCTCTCATAACCAACTGAGCAAACGGTCCCGCCCCTTTCCGGCGCAGTTCACTCATCTTAGAGCACATCTCGCGCAGTTCCGCCTCGGCAGAAGCAATGGCATCATCCAGCTCCTGAGCGCGGGTTTCGTGGCTTTCTAGCTCGGCCAGTTCGGAAGCGGCTTTCCTGGCGTACTCCAGTATCTGCTCGATCGTATCTCCGTACTTTCGCTTGAGATTTCGAATTAAATCCAGGCGCTCCTCCACGCTGTTCAAGCGCGCGGGGTTGAACTCTATGTTTTCGCGGTAGGAATCCAGCTCTCGAACCGCGTCCTCAATTTGGTAAAGCGCGTTTTCAACAGCATCGGCCACCGGCGAAAGCGATTCATCAAGCCTGGCCGCATCCCGAATATATTTTAATGCCATAGAAATACACTCAGAAGCCGACCTTTCATCCTCCAACAGAAGCATCGCCGCGGCAGACGTAGCTTCGGCCAGCTTTTCGGCGTTGGCCAGCCGAGTCCGATCCGCAATCAGCTCCTCCTCCTCCCCTGCACACAGTCGGGCCGCCTCTATCTCCTCAATCTGAAAACGAAGTAGATCCATCTGGCGCGCTCTCGCTCGCTCGTCGGTAACCAGTCTGTCCCGCTCTCTGCGCAGTTCGCTCCACTCCTGGTGCTTCGCGCGCAGTTTGCCCAAAATCTCTGCCGCCTCCGGGCCAATCCAATGGTCGAGGATGCGTATGTGGCGGTCAACCTGAAGTAGAGACTGATGCTCATGCTGGCCGTGCAGGTCCACTAAACCCCGCGCCACCTCGCGCACCATGCTCAAAGTAGCAGGGCGTCCGTTTATACGAGCCTGTGAGCGCCCTCCGCGGTTGATCTCTCTTGAAATAACCAGAACCCCGTCCTCAACCGGGAGTGAAGAGTCTTCACTGTTCAAAGCTTCAGCATTGAACCTGAAACAAGCGTCTATAGCGGCGCGATCCGTACCGGTGCGCACCTGCTCTGCATCGGCACGTTCGCCCAAGATGGCCGCAATCGCGTCGATTATTATGGACTTGCCAGCGCCGGTTTCACCAGTTAAAACGTTGAGGCCTGGGCCGAACTCCACCGACAGCTCGTCTATTAGAGCGAAGTTGCGAATGTGAATCTCCGCCAGCATGCCGCCCTCCTAGTGCTGTCATATTATAACACCAGCGCAAAACCTGTGCTACAGTGCCGCTTCAAGCCGGATATTCGCAGGGCGGATTTAAAACCGCACCAAAAGCGCGGCGGCATGGGCAAAAACCCACACCGCCGCATCCCAAAATAACGGTGCTGAATACCTACCCTCAGGCTTGTCTACACAAGGCTTTTAGCTCCTCATCCAAGGAACGAATCGCCTCCGCCGACTCCAGTACTCCCAACTCCAAGTCAAACTCCCGCACTTCGCCAGGCTGGATGTACTGCAGGGTTCCGCGCTCTCGCTCCTTGGCACGCCCCTCGACTAAACAATTTCCTGGCTCCATACCGACCACATAAGTCCCCTCGCCCATCATCTTCCATTCTGTGAAGTAAGGAAGCTGGGCTTTCTTGTATTTCACATAGAACCCAAACCCCAAAGCCTCGTTCACCAAAGCGGTTGTAACAAACCCGTTTGCATCCGCCGCGATCTCATGGTAGTAAACCTTCTCTTTGTAGCCCGGAGTGGGAGCGTGGAACCTTGCATACTCCTCCTTGCCCTCAGCCGCCTCTGCGTCGCGCGGCTGCACGCTAACGGTTGCCGAAAGGAGTCTGCTGCCGTCAGCAACAGCCGGATATCCGCCGTTGATATGGTACAGAATCATCAGGGGGTACGGCTCGTGCGCCTGATTTTCCACCTTGTCGTATATCCAAAGCCGAGACTCACCCAGCTTCGCCTCAATCCTACGCGTAAGAACCAGGTTCTCTCCAAACACTATGCTCTCGCGCATCTTGCCCTGAATCCAAAAGTAATACTCATCGCCGCGCCACTCGCCGTCCGCCCAAACCGCATAAGCCGGCGTGTTGCCGATCCTTCCGTGCAAGCCGAATTCGCGGCCTTGATCCGTACTGGGAGCGCCCGCACT
>JBMFPP010000052.1:7280-10451 GCA_049969055.1 Armatimonadota bacterium
AAGCTGCAAAAATAGACCTAATTTCCTTATCTCGGCCACAAGCCCCCCAAAGAAACTGCGAAGCCAGGCAAGACCCTCCGGCTCGTAGTATGCGGCGTGCGTATCTCCCGTGGGCGACCGCCAAGCCAAGGGCATGCCGCGGTAGTCCGCGCCGGAGATATCAAGCCCGCGCCCAACCAAAACGGTGAACCTGAAGCCGGTTCCAGTGGCAAACTCAGCGGCTTCTACTCCCTCTTCACGCCCTTCCCTAAGCACAAACCTGCGAACGCCTGCAACCTGAGATACATCCCCCACATACCGTAGAAGCTCTACGCGCGTTATCTGCCTGCCGAAAAGCTGTGCCATCTCCTATCATCTCCTTCATTGAACAAAAAGTTTCCACCGTCAGCATAACATACTGCCAGATAGGCTATTGAACGCTGAAAAACCCTTTCCTGCCTGATGGAAAAGCTCGCATATGCCTTATAGACTCCTCGAAAGGGAAGTCTCCCAATCTGCCGAAGCAGGTTTCGCAGGCCAACAAAACGCTGAATCCAAACCGGGAAACAGTGCGCTATGACAAGCCCTGGCGAAAAACTCTCACAATGGGAGCGCTGGGTGCTTCCGGGCGAAGCCGAAAGCATCTTTAAGCGCATATACGAATTCACACGCACAGTACCTGCGGGAAAGGTTGTAAGCTACGGAGACGTGGCCCGGCAGTGCGGCACAACAGCGGTTCTTGTTGGAAAAGCTATGGCCGTTTGCCCGCCGGATGTGCCTTGGCACAGAGTAGTAGGAGCCGACGGAACCCTCCGGATTGCCAAGCGCGGACCAGAGTGGGCTCTGCGCCAAAGAAAACTGCTGGAGACTGAAGGAGTGCCCTTCCTCCCTGACGGCAGAGTGGATATACAAAACGCCATTTACAATCCTCAGCCGGATGGTATCTGGCCGGCCGAAGAAGATGTCACTCCGGAGCTAGTAGAAGAAGATGAAGCACTGTAAACGGGAACGGTGGTGATATACACCTCCTCTGTATTCCCCTCACGGATTGTAAGGACAATCCGCACGGCAAGTGGTAGTCCCAATTCGGTATCCAAAGTGGTATCCCAGGAGTCCAACCAGTCGGTGCCGTCAAAATAGCTGAAGTTTAGGCCGGATATGCCTTTCACCACAACCTCTTCAACCAACAAGTCACTGCGATCACCGTCCGGCGAAGGGGGCGAGCGATGCCGGCGTATCAGATTGAACCCTTCTCCGGTTTCAGAAGGCTCCAGTGAGTAAGCCACTTGAACAAGGTAGCTGGGGGGCTCTTCCGCGGCATCAGGAGTGTTATCCGCAAGCATCTCTGCATATCCAACCCGCCCGCTGGCGGTTATAATCTCCAAACTGTCCGTATCAGCGTTGCCGGATGAATCATCCGTGCCCACAAACCAAGACGTGGGCTCGCTGGTGGTTGAGGTATCCTGAGAAGCCGAGCTGTTCTGCGAAGCAGAAGGCAAAACAGCGTATGATATATCGCGAGTAAGAACATCAAAAGCGGCGCGCACCTGCTGCATCCTGGCCGCCCGAGCTTCGGATCGATCCATGGCAACCGTAGCGGCCCTCAGCGCCAAAGTCACTCCGGGCGTTATTATCCCCATGATCACCATGGCAACCAGAAACTCAAGCAGTGTGTATCCAGAGTTTCCGCGCCGCCTCATCTAGCCCCCTCCCCCGGTGCCGGTGGTTTCCGTTGTTTCAGTAGTCTCCTCAGTGGAAGGAGCCAAGCGGTAAGTCACTATCGAGAAACTGCGCTCCCTGCGTCCCGATGTCCAATAAACCACCACTGTAACCTGCAGTAAGCCCTCGGATTCTGCCGCCACAACCTCGCGCTCCCAGCGCCACCCCGGATACTGCTCGCCGAAGTCCCCTTGATCCGTCCCCTCAACAAGGCCGTCAACCTGCTCCACCTCGGTGAGAATAGATTGAGCCAGCAGTGCCGCCTTTGTGTATTCCTCCGACAGGCGTTGAGTCTCGATAACAGACGATACTCCACCCAGTGCCGCCGTGATGCCCGCGGCCAACAACACCATCGCCACTATCATCTCCACCAGCGTGAAGCCGGCACCCGGCGGAGAAAATCGCCTAACCCTGCTCCTCCAGCGAACCCTCAATGGTAACACTCGCTCCATGCAGATCGACCCTCACAGCAAGACCGCCGGTGCCGTGCGAATCCGCAAGCAGGATGCGGGCGTTGGCACATCGGCCGTCAGGAGTGAAAACCAATTCATCCCCTTCAGAAGGCAAAAGCAACTGACTCCGCTCCTCCTCGGTTTGCACCGTCACAGTAATGCCGCTCGGCAGAGGAAAAGGATGCTCTGGAATTTGCGGTTTCTTTTCTTCCTCGGCCGCTTCGCTTTCCGTTCGCGCTTCTTCGGCGGCCACCGTTTCCTCGGTCTCCACCCTCTCGATTATGAAACCGTAGTTTTGGTCGTAGCGGAGGGCTATCGGCTCTTCTCGAAGCACCGCCAGTTCTCTTGCACTGCGCACCAAAGCGGCCACATTCCGTGCGGCGTTTCTCATCTTAGCGCCTTCCAGCAAGGCCGGCATCCGAGGCACCACCAATGATGCTCCAACAACCATGAAAAAAAGCACCACCATAAGCTCGATCAACGTGAAAGCCAAAGTGGTGGCTCGCACGCGGCACCCACGCCCCAAGAGGCTTTCCGAACACGGAATCAATGTAGTATCCTCACGGCAGAGCAGATGCATGCTGTGCAAATCGGTCTGCAGCTACTGTTTGGTTTCCTCGGGAACTTCCTCCCAGCTTGCGATATCTGCGTTCTCGCCCGTTCCACCCGGCTGACCATCTTTCCCGTAAGAGACTATATCGAAGTCCGTGTTGTGCTCTCCGGGCGACACATAAACATAGTCATTGCCCCAAGGATCTTTAGGTATGCCTTTCTTCAGGTAAGGCCCGTTCCAGTTCTTCGGAACCGGATCCGTGGTGGGCGGCTCCACAAGCGCCTGAAGCCCCTGCTCTGTGGTTGGATACGTGCCGTTGTCCAATTTGTACGCATCAAGGGCGGTTTCAAAAGCCGCAATATCCGATTTTGCCTTAGCCCTCCGAGCATCTTCCGTACGACCGATCACCCTTGGAATGACCACCGCCGCCAGGATGGCCAGGATGATCATAACCACCAAAAGTTCGAT
>JBMFPP010000053.1:0-10419 GCA_049969055.1 Armatimonadota bacterium
ACCGATTGTTATCCTATCCGAGTCGCGGCGGGACTGCCGCCCATACTCCCGCTCCTTGGGACGCTCCGGTTCCGGCATCGGCTCTGCTTGCCGCTTCGACAGGGTCATTCGGCGCTCTTCCGGGCTTATATCGATCACCTTAACCTCTACTTCTTCTCCGACCTTTACCACGCTTTCCGGCTTGCTAACCCTGCGATAACTCAGTTCACTGTTCGGGATAATTCCTTCGATTCCCTCCTCGAGCTGAACAAAAGCCCCAAAGGGGACAATCCGCGATATCGTTCCTTTTATGATATCCCCAACGTGGTACTTCTCTGGAACCTCGTTCCAAGGATCGGGCAGTATCTGGCGCAGACCCAAGGAGATGCGGTTCGCCTCCAGATCAACTTTCAACACCATTACCTGGATGCGGTCGCCCTGCTTAACAACCTTGCTGGGGTGATCGATCCTCGTCCACGACATTTCGCTTATGTGGAGGAGACCATCAACCCCGCCGAGGTCGATAAACGCACCGTAGTCGGTAATCCGGCGCACAACACCGGTGCGGATCTGGCCTTCGGCAAGGCTTTGAAGCGTGGCTTGGCGCTGACGCTCCCGTTCTTCTTCCACGGCAATACGGTGGCTCAGCACTACCTTGCGGCGGTCCTTATCCACCTCTATAACCTTGAGCGGCAGAGACTGACCGACGTATCTATCCAAATTGCGCACCCTGCCGCTTCCAACGTGTGAGGCCGGGATAAACCCCCTTATCCCCAGATCCACCACAAGACCGCCCTTTACGCGGTCGGTCACCATAGCCGTCAGGATTCGGCCTGTCTCCTTGGCGTCTATAACCCTCTGCCACGCCTTCTCAAAATCCGCCCGCTTCTTTGAGAGGATGAGATTGCCATCCTGTTCGTCGGTGCCTATTACGTAAACGTCGATCTCATCCCCCACTTCCACCGGTTTTCCATCGATCTCGGCGCTTCCCATCTCGCGCGGAGGAACAATACCTTCTGACTTCGTGCCAACATCTACCAAAACGCCGTCGCGATCTATGTGAACTACAGTGCCCTTAACCATATCCCCGGCGCTGAATGATGGAATGGTCTGGGTGTAGTCCACATCGTTTCCGACGTCTTCTTTCTCCTGCGCCGGTGAAGCAGCTTCAGACTCAGTCTTCCCCGCACCTTCCGCGCAAGAACCCTGGGCCTGTTGCAGTCCGCTTCCGGATGACGATGCATCCGTGTCTTGGTCTATTCCATCCGCTCCAACCTGCACAGCGCCTGGTTCGGTGCCCTCGCCTTGACCAACATTCTCTACGAACTCCATAGCCTCTGGAGTCTCGCTCCTCTCGTCAGACATGAATCCACTCCTCGCCGCGGACGCTACCATGTGCAGTCCGTCGGTCATTGTAAAGATTGTTATTTGGACGGCAACTCACTCCTCAACACTCCGGTCCGCCGTCCGTACCAGCCAGCGGTCGTCTGACTGCTGTTTACGGAACCGGAGGCTCCCAAGGGTGTTTTTCCACAAGAACCCTCTGGTTTCCTTCCTGCTCATATTACCAACACGCCCAACCTCTGTCAAGCCAAAGCGAAAAAGCCGGGATCAGCCCAAAAGTGCAAAAAGAAGTTTAATTTTGCCGACGCAGGGGTTCCACCCGCGGAACAGAATTGGTATAATAAATTGACGTCCGCACGGAGAGGTGGCCGAGTGGCTGAAGGCGGCGGTCTCGAAAACCGCTGTGGCGCTTGTCGTCACCGTGGGTTCGAATCCCACCCTCTCCGCCATTTCCCCAGACTCATCAACTAGTTGCTACTTAATCGGCAGACGGCTTGGCATGCGTTTCACCAGTCCGGCTTGCAGTACTCATCACACGCTGTGCTGTGCGGAAACCTAAAACGCCGAGCCCCAACAGCTGCTAAAACCGGGCCTACTTCATCCGCTGGCTGAGAGCACCTGCAGTGCATTCTGCAGCAAGCGCACGTCTTCCACCAACATATCTTTCTTGAATTCGGAGTAGATGCCCACGCAAACGGCATCGTTGGCCCGCATGTGCTTCACGGTGAACTCCAATGCATCCTTGGGGTTGTTTCTGCCCGCAGCCATCACTTTGTAATGAATCACCGGTCGGCTCAGTTTGGCGATAACTTTCACCATCGCTGTGCGGTCTTCGTCAAGGTAGCTCTCCTGCAAACCCGAACGATGGGATGCGGTTTCGAGGCGCGGAATAGGGTTGTAATGGGAGCACATGTAAAAATCAACATCCGCGTGCTCCTCCGCCCACTCGAACACCTCCGGTCGGTGTCCCGCAATACCAACCGGCACACCCGCGCTCTTAGCAAGCCGAATAGCTTCAACTGCCTCATCCAAGCGCCCATTCGAGAAGAGTTTATCCATGACCCCGCCGTGAATGTAACACGCATGCGGGCCGCCGGCCAGCGCTTGCCGCATTCCCTCTGCTGGCGCCCCTGCTTCCGGGCAGGTCTGAGCAATCCACTGGATGGTACCGCCGAGCTCGCGGTACATTTCCAGCACCGATACGATGTGCTTGTCGGCGCGACCGATGAAGGTATTAACCCCCAAACACTCCGCATTGCGGAGCTCTTCGCATATACGCTCCGGGGTGTAGTACTCCCTCATGCGGCGGTCCTGCTCCGGGCTTTGGTGCGAAAAACCGCTAAACGGGTTCCCGCCGATTATCAGCCGGCTAACCCTGAGGCCGGCAATACTCGCAAACCAGAGCCCAGCATCCATAAGCAAGCTCCCGGGGTTCAATCCACATCCACGCGGTATCCGCGCTTCACAAGAAGCTCGACGGTTTCAGACATCAGGCTCCAAAACACAACCGCGTTCGCAACCCCAGAAAGCGGGCATGCAGGCGTGTTCCTGCCGGGTATCTCAACACAGCCGTCCGTGTACGGCACATGGGTGTTGATAACCACATCTGCCGCATCGCTCATCCTGCGCCCGCTCGGGTGTTGGGGCGGCACCAGCACGACGCTTTGACGTTTAGTCATTTGCTGTTGGTTTGTCAAAGCGTCCTGCTCCTTGGGCTGGGGAGAACCGATGTATATGACTTTGGCACCTCGCGCTCGAGCACAGTCGGCCATATCCACAGAAAGCGCAAACACGCCCAAAACGCTGCCGAAAACCAAAACATCCCCGGCCGACAAACGCTCCATTTCGTCCAAACGGTATGCAACTGGCACAACAAACTTTGGCCTTCCCCGTCTGCCAGGAGCCGTTTCGGCGGGAAGCATGTGGCCGATGTCGCAGTGGTAACACATCCTCCCGGAGGCAACGCTCTCGGCTATGATGCGCGCGGCGGCGGCAATATTTTCGCTCTCCCTCCTCCTTATCTCCTCGACCAGGCTTATCGCCTTCTGCAGATATACGTTCCCCTGTTTGCTAACCACTTTACCCCCTGTGCAGCAGGCGTGACGCTTGTCATCCTTCGTCGCAAAACCAAAAGGGTCCCGGGCAAATGAAGCGCTGCTTAGAAACCCTGCTCCTCCGTTTCCCTCAGAGCACTGCTGTTGTAAGCCGCGGCGTCCGGCAGTTTTATACTGCGCCAGAGATGCGGCGGCCTGCCTTTCCTCGCCATCTTGAGCGCTGCCTCCGCCAAAACTGCCCACAAGGCCGCACAGCACGCTATTCCGCTCGTCGGACCGACTTTCCCGAAAACACCCTTCACGGCCACCACCGCGTCGTCTTTGGGAACGGGCAGTTCCACACAGCGGAACCCTGCTCTGGCTAAGCTTCCGGGCGGAGCCAGGACGATCACTTTGTCGCCTGCTTTTGCGGATTTCCCAATAAAATCCAGCGCCTGCTCGCTGTTTGGCTCCCGCGATGCCAAAAGAAGCACGTCCCCGGCAGAAAGCTTGTCAGACTCGGCTGAGAAAGCCTTCACCGCCATAAATCCGCCGGCCCGACCCAATGCCTCACTCTTAATCGCGCCTTCCGCATCCCAAACGTAAGGCTTATGTCCGCCAAGCAGGCACTCAGCAACCGCCTCCCCTGCACTGCGAATGGCCTTCCACTGCCCTTGAAGGCGGTTCAGCAGTGCCAGAATCTCATCCAGATACCGCCGGCCGGCACTTTGAGCGCCTTCGGTGCTCTCCACTGAAAGCGCCCACCACAGCGCCGCCAAAGCAAAAGCCGCGCCCAGCCTCAGGCATTCGCCCCTGGTTACAGCTCTGGTTAAACCAGTTCGCTTCCTGTTAGGCGTTTGTAAGCCGCCAAATATCTCTCCCGCGTCTGCTGAACAATATCCTGCGGCAGCTCCGGACCGGGATACTCTTTGTTCCATAGGCCTTTATCCACCAACCCCTGCAGATAGTCGCGCACCACCTGCTTGTCGAATGCCGGCTGTGGCTGGCCGGGCTTGTAAGTTGCCGCATCCCAAAAGCGCGACGAGTCTGGAGTCAGCATCTCATCCACGGCAACGATCTCGCCGTCGATCTCTCCAAACTCAAACTTCGTGTCTGCAATGATAAAACCGCGGCTTAAAGCATACTCGGCCGCAAAATTGTAAATCTCCAGCGACAGCTCTTTCAGCCTTTCGGCAACCGCTTTTCCAACCAGTTCAACTACCTCGTCAAAAGTTATACCCTGGTCATGCCCAGTGGTTGCTTTGGTTGTGGGAGTAAAAATCGGCTGAGGGAGGCGGTCCGACTCACGCAGCCCTGCCGGAAGCTCCATATCCCAAAGCTTAACAGTGCTCCCTTCGGCGCTTCTGCAGATCGAGCGATATTCCTGCCACGCTGAGCCGGAAAGGTAACCGCGCACCACGCACTCCACGGGAAACACCCGTGCCTTCCTCACCACAACAGCGCGCCCATCCAGAAAACCGCGGTACTCGGCAAGGTCATCCGGAAGCAGTTCAACGCCGCCCAGCAGGTGATTTGGGCAGATCCCTTCCGTGAGCCGGAACCAGAACGCAGAAAGCTTGGTGAGAATACGCCCCTTGTCCGGAATGCCAGTGGGCAGAACCACATCGAACGCCGAAATGCGGTCAGTGGCCACCATAAGCAAGCGATCGCCCAAATCGTAAATATCCCGCACCTTACCGCGAGCCGCCAGAGGATAAGGCAAAGAGGTTTCCAATACTACCTGGCTATCTTCCATAGATCTCCCCCAGGAAGTTTTGACAAACAGACAGGGATTGCAAAACTTCTTAACACCCCTTTCACTAAAATCTCCGATGAATCTTCGCAACTAGGTCCAATTTAACATTCCCATCCAAACTACGTCAACAACAAGGCTCGGCCGACAAGCTTTAACGAAAATCTTACCTTCGCCCATCCAGCGCATTGCGCACCTGCGCTCGGCTGTGATAAAATGACAGCGGAACACTGCACATTTTATTTTTGGCGTGTGTTCCCTTCTTGAGCGTTTCGAATCGGGCGATGACTGAAAGACTCTGGGCGCCGTGGCGCATGGCTTACATAAATTCCGCAAGGCAGAAGGAACCCAAAAGCGGCTGCATCTTTTGCGAAAAGCCCCGTGAAAACCGCGACCCAGAAAATTACATCCTTTACAGATCTGAACTAGTATTCGTTATTCTCAACGCTTACCCGTACAACAACGGACATCTCATGGTTGTTCCGTACAGCCACTGCGGAAGAATTACTGATTTATGTGACGATGAGCTGGCGGATCTTATCCTAACCACGCGGACCTGCATACAGGTCTTGGACGAGGCCATCCACCCGGATGGCTACAACATTGGAATAAATTTGGGGCACGCGGCCGGAGCTGGTGTTGCTGACCATTTGCATGTTCACGTTGTGCCGCGCTGGCACGGCGATACTAACTTCATGACCTCGATTGCCGACGTCAAGGTCTTGCCCCAAAGCCTGGAGGAATCCTACGCCGCTTTACAACCGCTCTTTGAGAAGAGAAAGTGAGCGAAGAAGCTGTAGTCCGCATAGAGGAACTGGCTAGACAAGCATCTAACTGCACTAAGTGCAGTCTGTCGTTGACCAGGCGCTACGTCGTATTCGGAGAAGGCAACCCAGATTCACCTCTCGTCCTCGTAGGTGAGGGCCCCGGAGAACACGAAGACGCCACCGGACGGCCTTTCGTCGGCCGTGCTGGAGCTCTGCTGGACCAAGTGCTGAAAGAAAACGGGATGACGCGCCGCCACGTTTACATCTGCAACATCGTTAAGTGCAGGCCTTTCGTCACCGAAGGGGGCAGGACCAGAAACCGGGTTCCAACCGCCGAAGAGGTTGAAGCTTGCAAACCGTGGCTGATCGGTCAGCTCGACGCCATTCGCCCCTTGGTGATTGTCTGTTTGGGCGCGTCCGCCGCCAACGTCATCATCCGAAAAAATTTTCGAATGACTCAAGAAAGAGGCCAGTGGTTCGAAAGCCCTTATGCTCCGTTCGCAATGGCAACTTTCCATCCGGCATACGTCCTGCGCTTACATGGAGAAGCTTTCGAATCTGCACGCCAAGCGCTCACACAAGACATCGCCTCCGCTCGTCAAAAGGTGATTGAAGCCAAAAAGCGTCCAAAGCTTACCCTTTTCGATTTGTTGGACTCTTAGAAACAGTCTCTTCCGAAATCTAGTCTAACAAACGGCGCGAAAAAGCAGGTTTTCGAACCGGAACATGCAGTTTTTGAAGTATATACCAAACACCTTTCTAAACATGGACGGCATCACACTGCTGCGCACGGTGGCTGACATCCTCGTGGTGGCTTTTCTCTTCTACAAGATAATTCAGCTCGCCAGAGGCACACGTGCATGGCAGATCCTCACCGGCCTAGCAGTGTTCTTTATAGCTCTCGGACTAAGCCGCAAACTGCAGTTGGTAACCCTAAGCTGGCTTTTGGGCTACCTGGTGTACACAGGTCCCGTCGCCCTGGTTATACTCTTTTACCCCGAACTGCGGCACGGCCTCGAACAGATGGGCCGAATAGGATTTTGGGGCAGTGAATTTAGGCTCCTTGGCCAACAAGAACGCAGTAAAGTCGTTGAAGAGGTAGTCAAAGCCGCGTCTGAGATGGCATCCCGCCGCATTGGTGCGCTGATAGCAATAGAAAGAGAAACCGGCCTGGACGACATAGCTGAAACCGGAAAACGGATTGATGCGGTCCTCTCGGCCGAACTGCTGACCACCATCTTCTACCCCGGAACGCCCCTCCACGACCAAGCTGTTATAGTCCGCGGAACGCGCATTGTCGCGGCCAGTTGCGTTCTGCCGCTTTCAGAAGACCCAACCGTCGGCCTTGGCGTTCACACCAGACACCGCGCGGCCCTCGGCCTCACCGAACAAAGCGATGCCGTGGTTGTGGTAGTTTCCGAGGAAACCGGTTCGATCTCCCTATGCTGGGATCGGAGAATGGTCCGCGGCCTCAACAAAGACACTCTGCGCGACCGCCTCACATCCCTTCTCCAGCCGATTGTTCCGCCTCCAACCATCCCCTTGCGAAGAGGATGGCTTTGGAAAACCAAAAAAACCGGAACCAGTCCGCAGTAGGAGGCTACTGCCGAAGTGTCATACTGGAAGCAAAACTGGCCTTACTGGCTTGCCGCCGTTTTAATGGCTGTAGCCCTCAACACCTACGTCCGCATGGAAGAAAGACCCCGTACACGCTCGTTAGAAGTCCCTATACAGTTCACCAACGCAAGCCCAGACGTCGTCATTACCCCATCAAGGCGTTTGGTTACGGTGACTGTGCGCGGACCGCAGGATATTATACAGCGGATGACTCCCAAAGACGTTTCCGCAGTTGTCGATCTTAGGGGGCTGATACCCGGATCGGCATACACACTAGACGTTCAGTGCTCTTCAAAAGTCTCCCCAGACTCGGTAACCTGCGCGCCGTCGCCGGCTGTTGTGGTGGTTTCTATCGACGTGCGCGAATCTAAACCCCTACCGATAACCGCCCGCCTCACCGGCGCGCCTCCAATCGGGTTCGAGTTTGAGCGGCCAACGGTCACCCCAACAGAAGCTACAGTAAGCGGGCTCAGCCGTGCCGTAAGCCGTGTAGAACGGCTTCTTGTCATCGTGCCGATGGGGCAGACCAACATCGATAGGCAGCTGCCAATCCAACCGGTTGACAGCCGCGGAGCGCCGGTGCCCGGAGTAAAAGTAACTCCTTCCACCGCCAGAGTTGTTGCTCGAATTCGCCGAGCGCCCTTGGCAAAAAACTTGGTTGTATCCATAGTAGTAAGCGGCCATCCCGACCCAGGCTACGCAGTAACAGACTTAACGGTTAAGCCGATAATGGTCAAAGCTCGCGGCGATGCAAGACTAGCTGCCTTATCAACAGTGCAAACTGTGCCGATACCTTTAGATGGACTTAAAGAAACTACAACAATCCGGGTTCCACTTGAAAGACTTCCCGGAATCGAGCTGAACCCAGATGCAGTGAACGTTAAGGTGGAAATCAAACGCATTGCTCCTCCACCTACACCGGAACAGGGAGGAAAAGAAGTTGGGCAAGCTGTTCGGGACTGACGGCGTCCGCGGTGTGGCAAACTCAGAGCTGACGGCAGACCTAGCCATGAGAATCGGCAGAGCCGCAGGTTATATACTCTGCAAAGACCGCCGCCAGCGCGTCCTCATCGGCAGGGACCCACGTGCCTCTAGCGAAATGCTGGAGGCCGCAATATCTGCAGGCCTCTGCGCAAGCGGTGTAGACGTGGTTCGCGTCGGCGTAATCCCAACGCCAGGGGTGGCCTACTTGTCCAGATACCTGGGTGCGGCAGCAGGTGTTGTTATCACTGCGTCTCACAACCCAGCCCACGAAAACGGTATCAAGTTCTTCGGTCCAGATGGACTGAAGCTTCCAGATGCCGTGGAGGACCAGATTGAGGCCTTGGTGAACACCACCGACTCTCTGCCTGCACCAGTTGGCTCCGGCGTTGGCAGGATATACGAGAGGTCTGACCTGCTTCACCACTATTCCCAGGAGGTGCGGCACACCATTCCACACCGACTTGACGGCCTTCGCCTTGTGATCGACTGCGCCAACGGTGCAACCTCGCCTGTTGCTTCAGACATCCTGTCCGATCTCGGTGCAGAGGTGGTTTGCATAAACAACCACCCCGACGGCCTGAACATTAATGCAAACTGCGGCTCGCTTCATCCGGAAGGAATGATGCGCGCCGTCACCGAGCACCAGGCAGACGTTGGCGCCGCTTTCGATGGAGATGGAGATCGCGTCCTAATGGCCGACGAGAAGGGAAGGCTCGTGGATGGAGATCACATAATGGGGCTGTGTGCCATCCACTGGGCCGGTACTTACCGACTTCCAGGCAACACTGTTGTGGGCACCGTTATGAGCAACATGGGGCTTGAGCTGACGCTGAAGCAGGTCGGCATTGAACTGCTGCGCACCCCAGTTGGAGACCGCTACGTAAGCGAGGAGATGCGCAGAGTTGGCGCCGCCTTGGGCGGCGAGAAATCCGGCCATATATGCTTCGCCCAGCACAGCACCACAGGCGACGGACTGATCACACTCCTTCAAGTGCTCCATGTAATGCATTCCACCGGCAAGCCCCTTTCCGAGCTTGCCGACCAGGTTTTGGAACTGCCGCAGATACTTGTAAACGTGCCGGTCCGCACAAAAGACGGCTGGAACTCCATCCCGGAAATCCAATCTGTTATCAGCGATGCAGAACGTGCACTCGCCGGGCGCGGGCGCCTGCTTGTGCGCCCATCAGGCACAGAATCGCTCATCCGGGTTATGGCCGAAGGACAGGACGAAAGCGAGGTAAAGGCTCTTGTGAACCGCATCGCGGATGTGATTCGCGCCCATTTGGCTTAATAAGGCAGTTTCGCCGCCTAAACAGCCGCAAACAACATCCACCCCAAACTTCGTTTTCTTGACCGGCAGTAAACCTGACCATATAATCGATTTGGGAAACCCATCCAAGAGGGAATCCCACTATTCGAAACTGCGGAGGTGATTCTTGGCCACTGTGCACGTGATCGAGGCTGACCAGTTAGCCGTGGAAGCGGATGCTTCGGTTGGCCTCGTTTTTGAAGACCAAATACTCGATGCAGCAACCTCTTCTATCGATAAAACATTAAACGGAATTATATCCGATCTCCTTCGGCGGGGCGAGATCAAAGGCAAACTGCACGAGCTAATCGTCATAAACACACTTGGCCAGCTTCCCTTCAGGTGGTTAATGCTTCTAGGAGCCGGAAAACAGTCTGAAGCCACACCCGACCGCCTGGGATTGGTTTACGGACAAGCGGCCCGCCGTGCCGACTCCAGCGGCTGGCGCGTGATTACAGCATCTCTTGCCACCCCAAATGCTGGGTTTTCGGTACGCGAATACGCCAGAACCGCCGCTGCTGGAGCCGTGGTTGCTCCCATGCGTCTCGACTTTTACAAAACGCGCCGAGAAGACAAAAACGCCAAGCCGCCCCTGGAAAAACTGCTTTTCTGCGAGACCAACCCAAACCGAGC
>JBMFPP010000054.1:0-10416 GCA_049969055.1 Armatimonadota bacterium
GCTCCGTTGTAGGATATAACCGGCCCGGAAATTCCCAACAATGGGCAGTACTTGGCAGTATCCTCGTGCATCCTTCCGGATGCCAGCACAACCATTATCCCCTCTTCGGTTAAGCGGCGCACAGCCTGCAGATTTCGGGGGCTCACAGTGCCGTCGGGTCTCAGCAATGTATCGTCCAAATCAACAGCAACCAAGCGGTAGATCATCGACCTATTTTCTCCAAGCCCAAAATAAAGGGAGCGCTGTTAAAGCGCCCCCTTCTTTACGGAACCAAACTGCGGCCGGGAAACCGCTCTAGGGTTCAACGCGTTACAAAAGCGGCAGTGCCACAATCGTTCCGTTGGCTGTTGCCACAACCACCTGCAGGTCCCTAAGCTGGGCCTTGCCGTCGATCACCTCTATCAATCCGCCAACTGCGGGGCTTGAAACAGCCCCAGACAAAAGGTCCACTGTTGTGATCTTGGGGTTGGCGGGGTCGGCTATGTTAACCGCGTGGAACTTGCCGTTTTGATCCCCAACATACAGCGTGCTTCCGAAAACCGCAACCGACTGGTTTGCACCGACGGCCGACGCCACCTTCACCTTGCTGACAACGCTCAGATTGCTCAGGTTGGCAATGTAAAGCTCACCGCTGTCGTAGAGCACAAAGACCTTGTCGCCGAGGACGAACGGAGCGGACGAAACCTTCTCCGCGGCATCTGGGATAAGTTTTGCCTTTTCTTCTCCGGAGGCAGATATCTTGAAAACAGTGCCGCCCTGGTTTGCTACAACGAGGTTGAGCGAGTTCGGGTCGGCAAGATCTTCGAGGTAGGCAAACGGCGCGGCGATTATCGGCGCATTCCCGGTTGAGAAGTTAACAACCGGCTGAAGCGTGCCGTCCTTCGGCTCCAAAGCCACGATGTTGCCCGTGCTGGTTCCCAACCACAGCTTTCCGAAAGCAAACACCGGAGGCGCTGTGATTGTGCCGAGGTTGGCATCCAGAGGAACCGAAGCGATCTGAGCACCGGATTGATCGAGCACGGTTACCTTGGCATCATCCGCGGCGTAAAGCACGGCCCCTTTGTCCGGGAAGAAGCCGGGGACAACCTTCGCTCCCTCGGCAAACTTCACCGGTGCGAACCTCTCACTGCCGTCGTCCAGATTAAAGGCCACCACGTCGCCGGCCCTGGTGGCGGCGAAAACGCCGGCGTCCCTAAGGGTAACCACTGTTTTGTCCCCAACAGTTTCGATGGAGACCCATCCGCCCGCAATAACAGGGCGGCCCTCAACAGCACCCGGCAGTGTTGGGCTTGTCTTAACTGCGGAGGAGCCGTCTGCGATGTTCAGCACAAAGGCCTTTCCATCATCGCCAACAACCACTATGCGGTCTCCCGCAGAAGAGACTGAACTGCTCACAGGTGCGCCGATCTGCAAGCTCCACCCGGATGTCTTGCTCCCTGAAACCAAAACACCAGGACCCGCAGATGCACCGGGGATCTCAGCACCCTCGACATCGCGGAACTTCAGGGTATCTGCAACCACGGTCAAACTCCTGCTCTGCCAAGGCGCTATCGTTTCTGTAACAGTGGCGGCTATAGTCAGCAGCGTGCCTTCCGACATAGGATTGGCGCTAGCAACGGCTACTTTCATCAGCTTGTTGGCTGGATCGGAAGGCTTAATCTTGCCTTCTGGATCTTCGAAGTTTGGGTTGGCAACAGCCAAGGCTGTAGCAGGATCGAGAGCCCCACCTGCCTTAACGCTGTTTGCATCGAAGCTAACGAAAGCCGGGTCGTACTCAACAACGAACTCCGCTCCCGCGGCTTTCTCCGGTTTTGTAATTTGGAAAGCCACCGTTCTGGGAACCCCGGGCCGCAGTACATGGGTGCCCAAGAGCAGTATATTGGCCGAGGGAGGCGGAGGCGGCGCCGGTATTGCAACCGAGCCGTCTTTTAGAGCCACATCAATCGGATTTACATCCGGATCGTTGACCACCACGTCCTTCAGGTGAAGCGTGTACTTCGCGCCCTGAGGTGCATTTGCTGGAATGTTTAGCTTGAAAGTTATAAGCGGGCCGGGGCCGCTGAATCCCTCGGTGCCGACCACGCCCACCTTGAGTTCACCAGCCACTTTAGCGTTGCCCAAAACGAAGGCACCGGCCGGTACTTTCGGCCCCCTGGTTAGGTCCGCCTCGCCGGTACCAGGCTTCTGGGGGTTCTCCAGTGCGACAAGCGGAGGTGCTCCTGCCACCGTAGATTCACGGAACTCCACCGTAAGCTGGATGCCGGCCACGTTCTTCACGTTCTCGTCCATCATGATATCCACGCTTATGGTGTCGCCCGGATTGGCTGTGTAGTCGCCGATGCTTATAATCCCCTTCTGCGCCAGCGCTGGTGACACTGCTAAGACTAGAAGCACGCACAAAATCAGAAGCTTTCTCATTTCAACTGCCTCCTTGACCCTGATGCTTTAAACTTACCGCGTGCCGGGCTTCTTGCGGAGTTGGACCGGGTTCAACCAACTGCGCCAAGCTCGCTCTTTTCAGCTTTGCCCTCCGCCAAAGCAAACTTTCTCCGAAAGGCTCCCTTTTCCTTTTAACAGCCCGCACGGCGGCCGCAAGCTTGGGCAACAAAGCGCACAGCCTTTTGGGGGCCTTCTGGCAGGATTATTTTACACCATGCAAGCGCAAACTCCTCCCCAGTAAGGGATTCGGTGTACATATAACCACAGTCGTATTTGCCTTTACTTCGGCTCCTTTCTAAACTTAAGGAAACCAAATGCCCCTTTTCCTACATTTTGCTGGAAGAAGGGCTAGGGATGATAGCAAACTGCTCTTGCCCTTACACTTTGTTGCTCTCCAGCACCTTACACAGGCGAAGAGAGCAGAATACACACGCTAAAGCCAGCGGGGTGGATACTGCTTCAGGCGCCGGCCTTTCCAACCAGCGTGCCCTCCTATTGTCACAACCATCGAACGCACCGCGATCCACAAGAATACCAGCATCCCGAGCGGATAGGTGAAGACCAGGTGCTTCGGCAGCCGAAAGTACCACACCGAGATAACCCAAAGCAGGAAGCACTCAACAGCCGCGGCGCCGGCCAATTCTGCGGAGAAGCCCGGCAATGCCATCCCGACGGTTTTTAACCCCAGAACCAGCAGTGGTTCCCACACAAGCAGGAAGGTCCAGCCCCAGATGAAGAGGTACTCCAGCACCCGAAACCCGAAAAATGCGAAGAGGTTCTTGCTGAATCCATCTGTCGCATCCCTCAGCCCCTTGTACATCCTGCAGACGACTTGCTCGCTTCCGTTCGCAAGCATCCACTGCAGTCGGTGCTGCATAACAAGCCGCCCCAAAGCAACGTCGTCCACAGGGTTGGCTTTAACGACCTCATATCCACCAATCGTTTCATAAGCAGTACGGCGGAAGAGCATGAACTGACCAATGCTGAGAGACATCCAGTGCCACTTCAGACGGCGGGCAAGCCCGATCGGGAAGAAGGATAACAGGCTCCAAAAAAGGATTGGAACAGTTAGCCGCTCTCCCCAAGACACAACTTCTTGGCGGGGGAATGCAGTTAGGAAATCAACGCCTTCAGCAAGCAGCATTCCAACAGCACTACGCAGTGATTCTGGGTTGTGTCTGGTGTCAGCGTCGGTAAAAAGCAAAAGCTCGCCGTCTGCCGCTTGTGCTAGTTGATGGCAGGCCCAATGCTTTCCCAGAAAATCGCCCGGTACAGGCCTCCCCCGCATAATCCTCAGGTGTTTGTACTGTGCCGCTAAACTCAGCAGTTGCTCCCAAGTGTCGTCGGTCGAACCGTCATCCAAAACCAGCACCTCGAAATCTGGATAGTCTTGGTGCAAAAGAGAAACCACACACGCTCTGATATTCGCGCTTTCATTTCTGGCAGGAACCAAAACAGAAACTCTGGGCCAATTGGACGGAGGTACGCGAAAGCCAAAACGTGGAACAAACCAAAGATTGGTTACGGCAATTCCCAGCATTATGCCGCAGAAAATCACGAGGCTGATCTGATGCTCAATTAAGAAACCTCGCAACAGAGCCTCCGAAGACACGTTTTATGTACGGCCGAAGGCTTGGAGCAGTCACCAGATCTTTGCGGTGCTTCCACAGGAGAACTGCGAAATTGCCCGCCCAGATCATTAGAAAAGGCTGTGGACTGCCAACCAGAAGCAGATAGAGCGCCAAACACGCCGTCCCAAGAACTACGGACCAAGCGTCGACTGTCTGGACCAGCACGAATGCAGCCAAAAGCAATCCCAACACGGTTGGGATCTCCCAAAGCGTAAGACCAGCCCAGATGCCAAAGGTAGCCGCCACCGCCTTTCCCCCGCGGAACCGAAGGAATGGAGAGAAAGCGTGGCCCAGCACCGGTGCAAGCGCTGCCGGAACCAGAAACCAGGAATTCAATCCGATTTGCACAGCGGCTGCGAACACCGGCCCAGCCGATTTGGCGAAGTCCAGAATGAGTACCGGAAGTCCGCACCTCCATCCACCCGCTTTCCACGCGTTCACTGTGCCGGGGTTACCATCACCGTAGAGCCGAACATCTGTGTTGGCTAGGGCAAAGGTAATCCAGTGTGCAAAGGGCATAGAACCAAGAAGAAATCCGATGATCGACCACGCGAACCCATACCAAGCTTCCAGAGTCTGATCCATCAACCCAGCCTGCCTTTATATCAACTTCTGACTTTTAAAACAACCTCCTTTGACCTCGGAGCAAAATCGCAGGATGCACGCCGCTGTCATTGCAACATATTAAGTTTGCGAAATCAGCAGGCTCTTTTATTCAGTGTACTTCTTACTTCGCCCACGTCTCACGCTGTAGGGGTTGCAGGCATAACTGCTCAGTCGAAGCCTATGCTGGATCGATACATCTCCGATGAGCATCAATGCGGCTTCCGCAACTCCACAGGGCAGGTGTGCAGGCAAGCGTTCAGAAATAAAGCTTGGGCTGGCATAAGCTCTGCCAAGCCGCAGGAAACTGGAGACGGGAACTATGCCGAGCGCCCGTGGATACCTCTGTAAGGTTCAACTCCTCTGCCTTTGGATGCCGCTTTTGCTTGTTTTGTCTCTAACCGCGGTAGTACCGGATAACTGCCGCGGCGGACTGACGTCTCGGAGGTTTGCCATGGATATCGATCTGACCCGACTGGCTGTTGATCCGCCGTTTTCTTTCATTTACGACGGAAAACCCTCGGAAGAGCTTCTTGCAAGCTGGCAGTGCTCGCACTCCTCGCGGCAGGTTGACGAATTCTCAACCGAGCACACCGTCCGCTACTTCGATCCGAAAACCGGGCTTTCGGTGCAGTGCACCTCGGTGCGGTACCAAGATTTCCCCGCTGTGGAGTGGACAGTGTGGTTTGCCAACGAGGGGAAGTCCAACACTCCGATACTGGAGCAGATCCAAGCGCTGAACATCCGTTTGGACCTCGCCAAACCAGATGATGTAGTGCTCCACCATCACGTGGGAAGCCCGTGCACCCCCACCGACTACATGCCGCTGGTCACATCCTTGCCTGTAGGTGAGCGTATGCCGATCGCAACTTCCGGCGGGCGCTCGTCGAACAGCGTCCTGCCTTACTTCAATGTGCAGAGCGGAAGCAGAGGGCTGATCTTGGCTGTTGGGTGGCCGGGTCAGTGGAGCGCTTTGTTCACACGCGGTAATGACGGCGCGCTCGGCATTCAAGCAGGGCAGGAGCTGACGCATCTGCGCTTGTACCCGGGAGAATCGATCCGCACACCGCTGATAGTTTTGATGAAATGGGAAGGCAACCGGCTGGATGCGCAGAATCTGTGGCGCCGATGGATGCTATGCCGCAACATGCCGCGCCCGAATGGGAAGCCGCTGGAGCCGTTCTTTGCCGGATGCAGTTCGCATCAGTTTGGCGAAATGGTCCATGCAGACGAGCAGAGCCAAAAGGAGTTCATAGACCGCTACCTGGAGGAAAGGCTGAAGCTGGACTACTGGTGGATGGATGCCGGCTGGTACGTGAACAAAACCGGCTGGCCCAACACAGGAACGTGGGAGGTTGACCGCACCCGCTTTCCGAACGGCCTGCGCGCCGTAACCGACTACGCGCACCGCAGGGGTGTAAAGTGCCTGCTCTGGTTCGAGCCGGAGCGGGTAACCCCTGGAACGTGGCTCTACGAGAACCATCCGGAGTGGCTGATCGGTCCAGACGGCGAGCAGAAACTGCTCAACCTTGGCAACAAGGATGCACGGCGCTGGCTTGTTGATCACGTGGATCGTTTACTGCGTGAAGAGGGCATCGATCTATACCGCCACGATTTCAACATTGACCCGCTGAACCTGTGGCGGGCGTGCGATGCGCCGGACCGGCAGGGCATGACGGAGAACGCGTACGTCGTCGGCTTCTTAGCGTATTGGGACGAGTTGAGGCGGCGGCACCCCGGTATGCTGATAGATACCTGCGCATCGGGCGGCAGGCGCAACGATGTGGAAACACTGAGGCGGTCGGTCCCTCTCCACCGATCGGACTTTATAATCGACCCTGAAGCACAGCAACAGCACACTTACGGCATATCCTTCTGGATTCCGTTCTATGGCGCCGGCGTAAACGGCACAGATGAGTACACCTTCCGCAGTCAGATGTGCCCCTGGAACACCGGTTGTTGGGATGTTCGGAGGCGGGACCTGGACTACGATTTCCTGAGGCGGATGTACCGACAGAGGAAATCCGTGGCCCACTACTACCTCGGCGACTACTATCCGCTGACCCCATACAGCACCGCCAATGATGTTTGGATTGCATGGCAGTTCAACCGGCCGGATCTTGGAGAGGGAATGGTTCAGGCGTTCAGGAGGCGCGAAAGCTGTTACGAGGCGGCCAGGTTCCGGCTGATGGGTTTGGACCCGCACGCCGCGTACACGGTGCGCGACTTGGATTCGCGCCGCGGCCGCACCTACACCGGCAAAGAGCTGATGGAAGTGGGTCTTAAAGTGGAAATCCCCAAACAACCTGGCGCGGCTTTGGTGGTTTACAAAAAGCGCCCGTGAGCGCGCACTGGATATTTGGTATTCCGCGAGCGGAGGTCGCTCCTGAATAATAGGGGTGAGGCAGACCGCGGCTTTCCAAAGCGCTTAAAAGCGGCCGAGCATAAGGTCTGCGCTCGAGTCCGGCGTGAACGGCCGAGGGGCAACCCGCTTGCGACTGCCCTTTGCTTGTTCTCATTCCGCAACTCTTTTTGCGCTTTACGCAGATGAGGAAGACAGGAGCTTCTTCTCCCGCCGAAAATGAGAAGAGGTTTAGGGATGAGGAGTGGTGTTGCTAAAAACGGCAGGATACCGCGGTTCAGTTCGCAAAAAACAAACAAAAAGACATTCTAGTCAACTTCGCGAAAGGGGTTCAGCTATGCCGGAAGCCATTACAATGGGCGAGCTTCTTATAGATTTTGTGTCAACAACCACCGACGTATCTCTCTCCGAAGCACCGGGCTTCCACAAAGCGCCCGGCGGAGCCCCGGCAAACGTCGCCGTCGGACTGGCACGCTTAGGGATAAACAGCGGCTTCATCGGCAAGGTTGGCAGTGACCCGTTCGGCGTGTACCTCAAAGGAGTGCTGGAGCAGGCGGGGGTGGATACATCTCGCATGCTTCTATCATCGGAAGCGCGAACAACGCTGGCGTTTGTGGCCACGCGCAGTGACGGGCGAAAAGACATAACCTTCTACCGAAACCCCGGGGCAGACATCCTTCTGCGCCCGGAAGAGCTGGATGAGGAATACATACGCTCCGCAAAGCTTTTCCACTTCGGATCTGTAAGCTTAAGCCACGAGCCGTCCAGGTCTGCAACCCTCAAAGCCGCCAATATCGCCAAGGAGGCTGGCTTGTTTGTGTCTTACGATCCCAACGTGCGCCTGATGCTGTGGGACGATAAAGACGAAGCCCTGCACTGGATATGGCAGGCCATGCCGCTGGCCGAGGTGGCGAAGCTGGCCGAAGAGGAGTGGGAATTCGTTGTCGGCACCAGCGATCTGGAGGAGGGAGCAAGGAAAATACTAAACGCTGGGCCGAAGCTTGTGGTGGTCACCCGCGGCGAAAACGGGTGCTACTACGACGACGGCAGATCCCGTGGATACGTGCCGGCTTTTCAAGTGGACGTGGTGGACCCGCTCGGCGCAGGAGATGGTTTTGTGGCCGCCATGCTTTTACTGCTTAAGGATGAAGACTTAAACGCTGGCGTTCCACAGCGGCGGCTGGAGCACATCATGAGGTTTGCAAACGCCGCCGGCGCTCTTACAACCCAAAAGGTCGGGGTTATACCGGCACTGCCCACCCGTGAGGAGATAGAGCAATTTATGGAAAGCCGCCTCTGAAGCGCACCACTGGTAGTTTCACCGGAAAACTTCGGGGGTGAAAAACGCCATCCTTTTTCTTCAGGTTTAAAACTTTACCCCTTAGGGTACCCCGTGCACCCCTTCGAGTACACTTCATTTTCATCCTTCATGGGGGATGAAGCTCTTGGCACCATCAGATAAGATGCTAGTGAGCTAGAACAATTCGAACGCTCCAAGCCTGTTTGGGGAGGCAGTGCTTGGAAACGGAACCGCAGAATGCAACCTCATTTTGCGGTGCAAGGAGGGAATGGATGAAACCTCCAAAACGCCGGTTAATACTGCTGTTTGCCATACTGCTGTTCTCTACAACTGCGGCGGCTCTGGCGGCTCCTCAGGACAAGGCGGATGAGTTCCTGAGGCCGTTGCTTTCTTCTCCAGGAGGTGGTTCTGCAACCCAGGCCAAGATCACCCTCATCGTGCAGACGGACAGGCCGTTCTCGCCGGATATGGAGCGGCACGTCCGCCTCTTGGGGGGGCGCGTTAAAGAGCGGTTTTCCATCGTTCAAGGGTTCAGTGCAGAGTTACCCGCACACTCTCTGCGCGTGCTGGCTGTCCTGCCTTGGGTAAAGCGCATCTCCGCAGATGTGCAGGTAAAAAGGCTCAGCGAATACGCGGTGCCGGCAGTTGGTGCTGATGTTGCTAACACCGTTTACGGACTCGACGGAAGCGGCGTAACGGTTGCCGTGCTGGATTCCGGCATCCGCGCTGACCTCAAAGACCTGTGCGACTCCTCCGGGCGTCCGCGTGTGATTAAGGGGCCAAACTTCAGCCCAGATCCAAAATCCGATTCAACCCAGGACCTGTGCGGCCACGGCACGCATGTGGCCGGATTGATAGGAGGCAACGGTGCCAAAAGCACCGGAGATAGATACTTCCGCACCTTCCGAGGAGTAGCTCCGGCGGTAAAACTTCTGAGCGTGAAGGTTTTGGACAGCAACGGAGTCGGCACCGTCACCGGCACCATAAAGGCTATAGAATGGTGCTTGCTCAACAAACGCAAGCACAACATCAGGGTGATCAACCTATCTCTAGGCCACCCTGTTGGCGAAAGCTACACCACAGACCCACTTTGCCAAGCTGTTGAAGCAGCATGGAAAGCGGGCATCGTTGTTGTGTGTGCCGCCGGCAACCGCGGCCGCGCTGTGGAAAGCGATCCCAACAGCGGGCCTGCCTACTTCACCATCAATTCACCGGCAAACGACCCGTACGTGATAACGGTCGGCGCCACTAAGACAATGTGGACCCCCAGCCCAAGCGACGACCTGATGGCGTCTTACTCTTCCATCGGACCGACACGCATAGACAACATCCTGAAGCCCGATATTGTTGCCCCGGGCAACAGGGTTATCTCTCTGCGCGCAAGCAGTTCGCGCCTTTCTTTCTGGGATCCTACGAACGCGGTGCCGTTTTCCTACTACGTTGTGCTCAGCGCTAGAGCCAAGGAATCTGAAGATACCATCTCGCCCGTGTACTACCGCCTATCCGGAACAAGCATGGCCACGGCAGTGGTCAGCGGCGCCGCTGCTCTTATGATCCAGAAAGACCCTTCGATTACACCGGACACGGTAAAAGCCCGGCTGATGAAAACCGCCGTTAAGCAGTGGAACCCGTACGTGGCGTACAGCCCGCTGGTTAGAGGTGCGGGTCTGCTGAACATCCCGTCTGCGCTCTCGTGCGCTGATGTTGTGAATGGACAGGCACTTTCGCCGACGGTCTATATCAACAGCGACGGCACCATCGCCATCCAAGATATCTCGGCCGTTTGGTCCGGCAGTCCAACAAGCAGCACCAAAACCACTTGGAGCGATAAAACCACCTGGAGTGATTATTCGCTCCTCGGAGACAAAACAACTTGGAGCGACTCGTCGCTTTTCGGAGATAAAACAACTTGGAGTGAATCTGCGCTTTGGGGGGACAAAACCACCTGGAGCGACGCAGTGCTAACCGGCGACAGCGCGCTCTGGAGCGATAAAACCACCTGGTCCGAGTCGGCACTGTGGGCCGATATCTCCAGGACGGCTTTGGAAGGAGAATAAAAACACATCGATCATTGATTTCAC